>NZ_ALIP01000167.1:0-22944 GCF_000283075.1 Pseudoxanthomonas sp. GW2 | reverse complement strand
GAAGTTCTACTTTTGAAATGCCTGCTTGACGGGGAAGCTTACGATACCATCCACCCCGGACTCACTGCCTGATTGGCTACAAGTTCCATACTCAGGTCACAGGTCCTTCACCGCCACGCCAGCCTCGGCCTCACGCAGGAAGCCGATGATCTGCTCTTCGGAAAAGCGCTTCTTCACGTCCAATCTCCGTCTCGTTGGGGATTGGACTCCAAATCGCCGTGCTACTCAAAACCGGGGGGACGTCGCGGCCATCGAACTGGCCAAGCGCTTCGAAGGGTTTGAACGCAAGGTGAAGCGCGGCACGGAAATCAGTGCCATCCCCTACGTGTGCCCCGCAGGTTTCTGGACGATTGGTTACGGCCATCTCTGCGATCCGAAGCACCCACCGATCAGCGAGGCCGAAGCCGAGGTCTATCTGGTTCGAGATCTGCAGACGGCACTCGCCGCAACGCTGCGCTACTGCCCGGTGCTGGCCACCGAACCCGAGAGCAGGCTCGCCGCCATCGTGGACTTCACGTTCAACCTCGGCGCGGGGCGGCTGCAGACGTCGACGCTACGGAGGCGAGTCAATCAGCGCGACTGGCCCAGCGCCGCAACCGAGCTGCGGCGCTGGGTCTTTGGCGGTGGCAAGGTGCTGCCGGGGCTTGTCACGCGGCGGGAGGCCGAGGCGACTTGCCTGCTCCGCGCCGCCTGATAGGCCGGGTCGACTCGATCAAATCCCCGGTTGCAGCTCCACACGCACTTCGCGCGTTTTGCCGGCCCGTTCCACTGACAAGACCACCACATCGCCGACCTTCCTGTCGTCTAGCCGCGCGAGCAGCTTAGCCACATCGTCTGTCGCCTTGCCATCAACACCGATGATGCGGTCGCCGGGCACGATGCCTTGCGACGTGACTTCGACACCCGCGAGGCCGGCCTTGTGCGCTGCCGAACCAGGGGTAACACGCAGCACGAACACGCCCTTGCTTCCAGTCAGCGCCAGCAGGCGCTGATTGAGTTGTTCGTCCACCTCAATGCCCAGCGCCGGACGGATGTACTTACCAGTCTTGATGAGTTGCGGGACTACGCGCATGACGGTGTCCACCGGCACGGCGAAACCAATCCCGGCCGAGGCGCCGGAGGGGCTATAGATCGCCGTGTTGATGCCGATGAGCCTTCCTGCCGAATCGAGCAGCGGCCCACCAGAGTTGCCAGGGTTGATGGCGGCGTCGGTCTGGATGAGGTGATCGATGGCCGGGCCGCCCGCTTCTCCGGGTAACGAGCGGTCGAGCGCGGAGACGATGCCGGTGGTGAGCGTCCAGTCCAGGCCGAAGGGGTTGCCGATAGCGAACACCTTCTGACCCACTTTGAGGTCGGCACTGGTGCCGACCGGCACGGCCGGCGGGCGCTTGAAACCGACGCCGATCTTGAGCACAGCGATGTCGTGCGCTGGGCTTACCCCCACCAGCGCGGCCTGGTAGTCGCGGCCGTCGGCCAGTTTGACGGTGGCTTCGGACGCGCCCTGGATGACGTGGAAGTTGGTGACGACGTGGCCGGCGTCGTCCCAGATGAAGCCCGAGCCGGTGCCACGCGGCACGGAGAAGACGTTACGCGTCCAGACATCGCGTACTAATTGCGCGGTGGTGATGTAGACCACCGAGGCGCGCGATTTTTCGAACAGTTCGATGGTGGCTTTCTCGTCCGCCGCCAGGTCGCCGCGCGCCGTCACAGTCCGTTCTGCCGCCTCGCGCGGACTGAACCAGTCCTCGATGGCGGGCAGAAACTGCCACAGCAGCATGAGCGCGGCAATGCAGGCGGTGATGAAGAGCCAGCGACGGATAAAGTGGTCCTGTGGCGGGCGACCGTACGGGTCGGGGTAGGCCATGAGAACTCTCCTGTTGATAGGCAATCAGCGCCATAGCCCGCTCGGGCGCCAGCGCGGCGGGCACGGCGTCACAGCGGATTCCGGCAAGAAATGGGGCGCGTGAAACGGCAAGGCTGTTGCTGGTCCAGGCGCCAACGTCAGCAGGCGTGAGATACGATCTTGCGTTGCCGGATGGGTGCGCAACCAGGAAGGCTCGGGATTGCCCCATCCCGGCCACAGCCAGGCACGCCAGGAGCGACTGACCCGCTCGATCTTCGCCAGCGCGGACGCCAGCCCTTGCGGGTCGCCGGTCAGTTCCGCCGCGAGGCGGTCAGCGTCGAACTCACGCACGCGAGACAAGCCGAGCTGTGCGAGCAGGGCCAGCTGGGGCGAGGCGGCCAGCAGAAGCAGTCCAGGCCAATTGACCGCCACCGCGCCGGCCAGCAGTGCGGGCAAGCTGAACACAATAGCGATCTGTCCGACCATAGCCAGCAGGCTCGTGAGGCGACTGACGGAATCCGCCAGCCCCATGACACGCAGATCCTCATTAGCGATGTGCGCGACCTCGTGCGCGAGCACCCCCGCCAGTTCGCGCGAACTCAGGTTGCGCAGCAGGCCATCGGTGAGGGCGATCGATGCATGCTGCTTCGAGCCGGTGGCGAAGGCGTTGACGACGGCACTGGGCACGTAGTGCGGCACCGGCGTGGCGGGCAAACCGGCACGGGCGGACAGCTCGCGCAACAGAGCCCAAATTTCCGGGGCTTCGTGCGGGCGCAAAGCGCGTGCGCGGTACAGGCGCAAGGTCAAGGCGGATGCGGCTGCCGGTTCCAGCAACAGCGTGCCTGCAACTGCAAACAGCGCGAGCCACAGGCCGCTTTCCCCGAACAGCAGGCTTCCTGCGGTGGCTGCGATCCCGATCAGGGTCAGGACCAACAGCCCAGTCTGCAGGCGGTTGAGCCAGCGGTGTTGCAGCAACGCCGCGCGCGGGTCACTGGGATGATGACGGATCATGCTCAGATGTCTTGACGGCGCGGTCGTCGCGCTCGCGCAGCAGCCAGTAAGTGGCACCGAGCGCCAGTGTGGCTCCTGCAAGCGCGGCGATCTTGCCAGGGCTCGCCTCGGCGTCGAGGATCACGAATTTGCGCGCCAGCGCGATCAGGCCGATGAGGATCACGGTCTTGACCTGGATGATGCTGTCCCGACGCAGCGCCACGCGCACGATGGAATGCTTGAACTCCATCGCGATCAAGAGCGTCATGATCATGCCGAACACACTCTGGAATACCTTGTGATCCAGGGGATTGAAGGCATCGAGGACCAGCAGCGTGAAGACGATGGCGATGAGCTGGAACAGCGACACCACGATGATGACGGCAATTACCGCCGACAGAACGAGGGCGACGACCTGCTCGAAGCGCTCGTAAACCGTCATCAACCGCCACTGGGAGCGCATCTCGTCAAGGGCCGTGTGGCCAGATTCTTTATGCATAAGCGTTGCGCTCCCTCTTTCAATGAAACGTTAATGGAACGGGGAGTCCGAGAAGACGACTCGATTGCACCTGGACCGGCCAGATTTCCGTAGACACTCAGTCGCCGTTCTGCGCGTAGCGCCTCTCAAACTCTACCGGTGACAGTCCGCCAGCGGAACCATGTCGGCGGATGGGGTTGTAGAACATCTCGATGTAGTCGAACACGTCCGATGCCGCAGTGGCCCGTGTCGGGCAGATCCTTCGCTTGATCCGCTCCTTCTTCAAGACGCTGAAGAAGCTCTCGGCCACCGCGTTGTCATGGCAGTTCCCGCGACGACTCATGCTCGGCACCATCCGGTGAGCCTTCAGGAACGACTGCCAATCGCTGCTGGTGAACTGACAGCCCTGGTCGGAGTGGACCATCACGCCCGGTCCCGGCTTGCGACGCCATGCCGCGGCGACCAGCGCCTGCAGCACCAGATCGCTGGTCATCGTCGGTGCCGTGGCCCAGCCCACGATCTGGCGCGAATACAGGTCCATCACTGCCGCCAGGAACAGCCAGCCCTCGTAAGTGCGAATGTAGGTGATGTCCGTGACCCAGATCTTGTTCGGGGCCTCTGGCGTGAAGTCCCGGTTGAGTACATTGGTCACCAGGCCCACGGGGCCGCCGCGATGGCGCGGCTTGCGGCCATACCCGACCTGCGCACGCAGGCCCTCGGCCTTCATCAAGCGCAGGACACGGTGCCGGCTACAGTGCTCGCCAGCATCGCGCAGATCCAGGGTGATCTTGCGATAGCCATACACTGTCCCGCTGGCCAGCCAGTGATGCTTGATCAGGCCCAGCAGACGCTGATCCTCGCGTTCGCGAGTGCTGGCGCCGTGGCGCAGCCAGGCGTAATAGCCGCTGCGTTGCACACCCAGCACCCGGCACATCGCCACCAGACGGAACTCGCGGACGTGCGCACGCATGAACGCGTACTTCGCCCTTACCCCTTGGCAAAGTACGCGGCGGCTTTTTTTAGGATGTCGCGCTCCTCGGTCACCCGCCGCAGCTCGGCCTTGAGCCGGCGGATCTCGGCTGAGTCGGTCGGCGCTACTGCAGCACCGGATGCCGGTGTCGCCTTCCTGGCGGCCTGCACCCATCCATAGAGCGTGTGCTTGAGAATGCCGATCCGGGAGGCGACGTCCACCACCGTGAAGCCACGCTCGATCACCTGCTTCACCGCTTCGGCCCGGAACTCATCCGTGTACTGCTTGCTGTTGCCCATAAACACCTCGGTCATTGCCATCAATTATGGCGTCCGGATGTCTACGAAAGGCTGGCCGGTCCACTGTGACATGGGGATTCGAGCTGTAGCCCTTGCGTCAGTTGCCGGATGCTGTATTCATCCAGCGTTTCCCGTGCGAGCAGTTCGCGCGCGCACCGCTCCAGCACTTCCCGGTTAATTTCGAGAATTCGGTATGCACGATCAAACACACCCATCACGATGTCACGGATGGCTTGGTCGATGCGTGTCTGAGTCGATTCGGCTACCCGGCAGCCACCCTGTACCAGTTCAGGCGCATCAAGAAAACGCGGCCTCTGTGCCTCAAAAGCAACGTACCCCAAGCCCTCATCCATGCCGAAGCGCGTAATCATGTCGCGGGCGATGTCGGTGGCCCGCGCGAGATCGTCTGAAGCCCCTGTGGACAGCTCGCCAAACACGAGCTTCTCAGCCGCGCGCCCTCCCAGGAGCACGGCGATCTTGTGCTCCAGGTCGGCACGTGTCATCAGAAATCGGTCTTCGGTGGGCCGCTGCAGGGTGTAGCCGAGTGCACCGATGCCACGCGGAACGATTGAAATCTTGTGTACCGGATCGGTGCCGGGCAGCGCCAGCGCCACCAGCGCATGCCCCATCTCGTGATAGGCCACGGTTTCCCGCTCCTTCGGATTGAGCACACGGTTCTTCCTTTCCAGGCCGGCCACGATGCGCTCGATGGCGGCGGTGAAGTCTTGCAGTTCCACAGCCTGCGCCTTGCGCCGCGTCGCGTTCAGCGCTGCTTCGTTCACGAGATTGGCCAGATCAGCGCCGGAAAAGCCGGTGGTCAGCGCCGCCACCTGTTCGAGATCGATATCCTGAGCCAGCGTCACCTTCTTGACGTGGACCTTCAGGATATCCAGGCGACCTTTCTTGTCGGGCCGGTCCACCAGCACCTGACGGTCGAAGCGACCGGCGCGCAGCAGCGCCTGGTCGAGGATTTCGGGCCGGTTGGTGGCGGCGAGGATGATCAGCCCCACCGAGCTGTCGAAGCCGTCCATCTCGGTGAGCAGCTGGTTGAGCGTCTGCTCACGCTCGTCGTGGCCGCCGATGGGCCCGCCGACGCCGCGTGCACGGCCCAGCGCGTCGAGTTCATCGATGAAGATGATGGCCGGCGCCTGCCCGCGCGCCTGCTCGAACAGGTCGCGCACCCGCGCCGCGCCCACGCCGACAAACATCTCGACGAACTCCGAGCCGGAGATAGAGAAGAACGGTACCCCGGCCTCGCCCGCCACGGCCTTGGCCAGCAGGGTCTTGCCCGTGCCGGGCGGGCCAACCAGCAACACACCTTTCGGGATGCGCGCGCCGAGGCGGCCGTAATCCTGCGGGTTCTTCAGGAAGTCGACGATTTCGACCAGCTCGGCCTTGGCCTCATCGACACCCGCGACATCGGCAAAGGTGACGCCGGTGTTCTTCTCCATGAACACCTTGGCGCGGCTCTTGCCGATGCTCAGGAAGCCGCCCATGCCCTGCTTCTCGGCGAAGCGGCGGAACAGGAAGAACCAGACGCCGAAGAAGGCCACCGCCGGCAGAATCCAGGAGAGCACATCACGTAGCCAGGTGCTTTCCACCACCCGCGCGTAAGGCACGTCGTACTTGGACAGCCGCTCGGCCAGGTCGGGTTCGACGCGAGTGGCCACGATGGTGGTCTTGCCCTGGCTGTCCGGCGATTTCAGGCGCCCGGTGACCGTGCGGTCCGACACCAGCACTTCGGCGACGCGCCCCTCGGCCAGCGCCTTCTCGAATTCGCTGTAGGGCACGGGCTCGACGGTCTTGGCCGCCTGCCAGTAGTTCTGCAGCGTCAGCAGCAACAGGCCGGCGACGATCCAGTAGCCAATGTTCCATTGATCTTTCTTTTCCATGGCAATGTTCCTCGCAAGTCGTGCCGCTAGAGAATGGGGGTGAACAGACGGGCCACCCCGTCGCGCAAGCGGATGGCCAGCGGGCGGGCGCGCAACGCCATGGCCGATATCTCGTTCGATGCATCACGGGCGGCATCAAAAAGGGATTCCAGCCGCGTAGACAGCGCGGTGTCGTACACCTCCACATTGAACTCGAAGTTGAGGCGCAGGCTGCGCGCATCCCAATTGGCCGAACCCAGGCAGCACCACTGGCCGTCTATCAGCATCAGCTTGCTGTGGTCGAACGGGCCAGGCCGTTCGAAGATGCGTACACCGTGCTCCAGCACCTGCCAGTAGTGGGCGCGCGCGGCCCATTGCACCGTGGGATGGTCGCCGTTTGCGGGCGTCAGCACCTCGACGCGCACGCCGCGCAACGCGGCCGTGCTCAGCGCCGCGATCATCGGCTGATCGGGCACGAAGTAAGGTGTCCAGATGCGCACCGAATGCTTCGCCGCGCTCAAAGCGCCCATGAAGGTCCAGCGCAGCCGGTCCAGGGCCTCATCGGGACCGGCCTCGATGCCGCGCGCCCAAGAGGTTCCTTGCTCATCAGCCGTTGCGGGCGGTTCGCCCCAGAAACCCTCGTTGAGCCGCTCGCCCGTGGTATCGCACCAATCGTCGGTGAAGCACCGCATCAGATGCGCAACCACCGGCCCGCGCAGACGAAAGTGCAAATCGTGACAGGCCTGCTCCGGCGCATCGGGCCGCCAATACGGGCTGACGATGTTCATGCCGCCGGTGAAACCCGTCTCGCCATCGATCACCAGCAGCTTGCGGTGATTGCGCAGATGAGCGGCATGCAGGCGCGCGGGAATCAACGTCGGGTTGAACGTCGCCACCGGAACGCCGGCGCGCTGCAAGGCGCGGTAGGCGCTGCGGGGCGTCCAGCGGGCATACACGTCGTCGATCAGCACCCGTACTTGCACGCCGCGCTCATGAGCCCGGCGCAGCGCATCGACGAACTGCGCCCCGATGCCTTGGCTGTCGAAGATGTACGAGGTCAAGGCGACGCTGTACCGCGTCGATTCGATGGCGGCGAGCATGGCCGGGTAGGCCTGCTCGCCATCGACAAGCGGCTCGATGCGGTTGCCGCCGGTCAGCGACTGGCCGGTGGCGCGTCCCACTAGGTGGGCCAGACCGGCAAGCGGCGGCGATACAGCCTCGGGCATCGTGGGCGAGAGGTCCTGCCGAGCAGCAGGATCTGCCCCCGAGAAGAGCCGCCGCGCCCGCCGCTGGTAACGGTTGATGCCGAACAGCCCATACAGCAGCGAACCGCCCAGCGGCAACAAGGCGATCAGCAGTACCCACAGCGTGGCCGATCGAGGGTCACGCTTGTAGATGACCGCGTGCCCCGCTGTGGGGATAGCGACCGCCAGCGACACGAGGGTGGCTGCCCATGTCAGCCCGTTGGGGTCGGACACGACAGCCTCCTCATGACTCAAGATTCGCCGCCCGCTGACTTCTTCTTGCGCGCAGGCTTGCTCGCGTCGCTAGGCGGCGTCTCGGCCGCGTTCGCGGCATCGGGCTTCTCAGGCTCGGCCGGCTTCGCGGGTGGCTCCTGGCGCTCGAAGACCACCCGTTCGGCCTTGTCGTCCCAGCGGGCGCTGACGTGATCGGCCTTGCCGATACCGCCACCCAGCATCTCGCGCGCCAGTGCCGTCTCCAGCTCGCTGCGGATCAGCCGCTTGAGCTCACGCGCGCCGAACTCGGGCTTGTAGCCTTCCTCCGCGAAGTGATCGATCAAGGTCTGGTCGAAGGTCAGCGTCACGCCCTGGCTGGCGGCGTTGCGGGCCACACGATCGAGCTGCAGGCCGACGATATGGCGGATCTCCTCCTTGCCCAGCGCGTGGAAGACGATGATTTCGTCGATGCGGTTGAGGAACTCGGGGCGGAAGTGTCCGCGCAGCACGTCCATCACCTCGGCCTTGGTCTTCTCGTATTCTTCGCCGGCGGCGCCACGGGCCTTCAGCCGACGCTGGATGATGTCCGAGCCCAAGTTCGAGGTGGCGATGATGATGGTATTGGTGAAATCCACCACCCGGCCCTTGCCGTCGGTGAGCCGCCCGTCGTCGAACACCTGCAGCAGGATGTTGTAGACGTCGGGGTGAGCCTTCTCGATCTCGTCCAGCAGCAACACGCTGTAGGGCTTGCGACGCACCTTCTCGGTGAGCTGGCCGCCCTCGTCATAGCCCACATAACCCGGAGGCGCGCCCACCAGGCGTGCCACGGTATGGCGTTCCCCGTACTCGGACATGTCGATGCGCAGCAGCGCACCTTCATCGCCATAGATGGACTCGGCCAGCGCCTTGGCGAGCTCGGTCTTGCCCACGCCGGTCGGCCCGAGGAACAGAAAAGTCGCCACCGGCTTGCTGCCTTCGCGCAGGCCCGCGCGCGACAACCGCACGGCATCGGCCACCGCGCGCACCGCTTCGTCCTGGCCCACCAGGCGCTCGTGCAGCCGCTGCTCCAGATGCAGCAGCTTCTCGCGTTCTTCCACCGTCAGCTCGTTGACCGGAATGCCGGTCAGACGCGAGACGATCTGCGCGACATGCTCGGCCTTGACTTCGGCGCTGCCCGAGGCGCGCTCGCGTTCCCATTCCTCGACGAGCTTCTTGAGTTCAGTCTCCTTGGCCTCGATGCGCTTGCCCAGCTCGGCGGCCTTGTCGTACTGCTTGCGCGAGGCCACATAGTCCTGCTCACGCCGTAGCTGGTGCAGTTCGGACTCCAGCTCTTGCACCGCCACCGGGCGGGCCGTGGCCGACAGCTTCACGCGTGCGGCCGCCTGGTCGAGCAGGTCGATGGCCTTGTCAGGCAAAAAGCGCGCGGTGATGTAGCGGTCCGACAACTCGGCGGCGGCGATAATCGCATCCTCGGTGATGCTGACCTTGTGGTGCGCCTCGAAGGTGTCGCGCAGGCCGCGCAGGATCATCATGGTCTGCGCTACCGTCGGCTCGGGCACCATCACCGGCTGGAAGCGACGCTCCAGCGCGGCGTCCTTCTCGATGTACTTCTGATACTCGTTGAGCGTGGTGGCGCCGATCAGGTTCAGTTCGCCGCGCGCCATCATCGGCTTGAACACGTTGGCCACGTCCAGCCCGCCTTCGCCGCCACCCTGGCCTGCACCGACGATGGTGTGCACCTCGTCGATGAAGAGAATCAGCTCGCCCTGGTGCTCGGTCACTTCCTTGAGCACCTTCTGCACGCGCTCCTCGAACTCGCCCCGGTACTTGGCGCCAGCCACCATGGCATTGATGTTGAGTTCCACCAGGCGCTTGTCGCGCAGCGTCTCAGGCACTTCGCCGGCCACCATGCGCTGCGCCAACCCTTCGACGATGGCGGTCTTGCCGACGCCGGGCTCGCCGATCAGCACCGGATTGTTTTTCTTGCGCCGGGCCAGCACCTCGATGGTGGTCTCGATCTCCTGCGCACGGCCGATGACTGGATCGAGTTTGCCCTCGCGCGCCATCTTGGTGAGGTCGCGCGAGTATTTATCCAGCTCGGGCGTGTTGGTCGGCGTCTCGGCGCGGCCATCCTCGGCCCCTTTGCCGACCACCTTGCTTACCTGCTGGCGCAGCGCTTGTGGCGTGAGGCCGTAACGGCGCAGCAGGTTGGCCGCCAAACCTTCGCCTTCCTCGGCGAGCCCGATCAGGAAATGCTCCGGCCCGACATAAGAGTGGCCGAGTTCGTTGGAGGCCACGAAAGCACGGCTGAGCGCGTCCTTGACCCGGGGCGACACGCCGATCTCGCCCTCGAACGGCTTATCGCCGCGCTTGGCTTCGGATTCGATCTGGCGCTTGAGGTCATCGACCTTGATCTTGAACTGCCCCAGGATGGTCTTGACCACGTCGCTGCCGGATAGCGCCAGCAGCAGGTGTTCGGTATCGACTTCGGCGCGCCCGAACTCTGCAGCGTGTCGGGCGGCCTCCTGCAATAGGGCCTCGGACTGTTCGCTGATACGGCTGGCGAGCCCACTGCCGCGACGGCGCGCGGTGCCCGTACCGGCCGGGGCGGGTTCGCCGAACGAGGCATCGACGACCTCGTCGGTATCGGCCGCCATGGACGGTGCGTCGTCACCGATGCGGAAGAAGTCGCTGCCAAGGAAGTCTTCGAACAGCCCGCTGCGCGAGCCGAACAAGGCTTCCAGCGGTGAGACGGTGCGCTTTTGCTGGCGCACCAGTTGGCGATAGTGATCGTCACACAACAGCATGGTGCTGTGGCGACCATTGAGATTGGCTTCCACCCGCACCGTGGCGGGTTGGCCGCAGACTTGGCATTGTTTTCTGGCCATGCTGATGCTCCTGTAAAGATCTGACGAGGCCCCGCCGATCACGGTCATCTCTTTGTGGTTTTTGAGAAAAACGCGCTGCCCCGCGTCAGCCGTTGATCGGGATCGAGCGCCCCTGCTTGGGCGTACTGGCCTCGCGCTTTTCCATCGTGATCGTGAGCACGCCGTTCTTGAAAGCGGCCTTGATCGTGTCCTGGTTGGCATCGGCCGGCAGGTTCAGAGCGCGCTGAAAGCTGCCGTAGGAGCGCTCCACCCGGTGGAAACCGCCGCCTTTCGTTTCCTGCTCCTGACGCTTTTCACCGCGCACCAGCAGCACGTCGTTCTCGAGCGTGATCTGGATGTCTTTTTCCTCGACGCCGGGCACTTCCAGGGCGATCTTGTACTGCTTGTCGGTCTCCTGGATGTCCAGCGCCGGTTTCAGCAGGCCCGGCCACTCCGACGGCCAGCGTGGCATGGCCAGCGTCGGGAAACCGAAGCCTCGAAACGCGTCGTCGAACAGGCGATCGATCTCGCGATGCAATTGCAGGATGGGGCTGACCGGCCCACCCGCCACCGGCAGGTCATTGCGCTGCACCGGCAGCGAGGCAGTGCTCTGTTGTTCTTCCTGCTCCTTCTTGAACCAGTTCCAGGGAGCCAATTGCTTGAAATCAATGTCCATGTCACACCTCCAGAAGAAAAATTGAAGACTCTCGCTCACGCCGTTTGCCTGCGGCGACGGACAGCGCGCCCAGACGACACGGAGTGTTCCGCTGACTTTGGCTGCTCATCTGTGCGTATCACCTCCTTCTTTCTGCCTGCTTGGATCTGATCATTGATCCATCGATCGATTTCACTTTGACGAAACCGCCACGTCCCGCCGACCTTGAAGGCCGGAATCTCCCCGTGCGAGGCGAGCCGGTAAAGCGTCCGCTTGCCGACTTTCAAGTAGGCAGCCAACTCCTCGAGTGTGAAAATCGCCTGCTGGCGCGCTGTCATATCACCCCCACAAGTTCCGCCTTCGTACAGCCTCAATCGAGGATTTTTTGCAAAACCTTGCAAGAACATTGCGCCTAACATGCAGGAAGTCAAGAGTCAACATCCCGCGATCTGCTTGGCGAATGATGTGACTCAAATTTCCAGAGAGGGTGTGCTGGGGCAGTCCGATCCGGCGATAGGCAAAGGTTTAATCGGGAGCGGATGCCGCCGTGTTTCGAAACGTCGGTACTTGTCGACATCTACCGACGAAACGGAACAAGTGCCGACGCGGGAAGACCTTTCTGGATTGCCACTACCATCCACGCCGGCAGGTGAGTCCTGGTTTCGAGCACGGCGTTCCAGTCATCCCGCCCGATGCGCCCAACCAACTTGCCGACGTGGTTTCGGCGAGGTCCGGGCCAAGCCATTCAAGGGCTATGACGACATCACCGGCGAGACTATCGCCCAGCACCAACATCCACCTGGGGGCACGGCGGATCTCGATGACCTGCTTGCCGAGATTGAGCGTCCGCGCGCGGCCGTCGGTCAGGTAGATCTGTCGGACGGGGACCTGCGTGGTCAGCCCCAGGGCACTGGCCGCAGCCGCGCCATGACGGACGATGGCGTGCCCCGTGATGCGCGTGAGGGACTGGACCAGTTTGTCGGCGGGCGGCGGGACTGAACCGAAGCGGCTGGCCGTCACGGCGACGTACATGCCGCGCGCCACGCGCCTCAAACGCCCATGCCGTGCCAAGCGAACCAACTGCCGCGACGCTTGATCGCGATTGACCAAGTGCTCCAGGTCCAGGCTCCTGAGCAAGGCGCCCTCCGGCTGCGCATCGATCCAGCGGCTGACGATCTCAGCTTGTTTGGCCATGGGCAACGACCGCAGACTGGCTGGTTGATATCTGCAGGCACGACTCCTCGTAGGCTTCGATGTCGACTTGGCGGTAAATCACCCGACCACAGAGTTTCAGGAATTTCGGCCCAATTCCCACGCTACGCCAGCGTTCGAGGGTGGCTTCGCTGATACTCCAGCGGGCGGCCAGTTGTTTTTGATTGAGGTGAACGACGTCCATCTTGGTCTCCTTCCGCATGAGTTGGCAGGAGTCCATGAAGGCGCTGTTCGGTCCGCCAGCCAGGTCAATTCAGAAGACGCGCGGTTACTACGGGAGATCGTTCAGCTCGTAGCTGGTACTGCGCCCGCCCGCATTCGATTTCCGCAGCACGCCGCGCGCGAGCAGGTCGTTGATGTCGCGCAGCGCCGTGTCTGGCGAGCACTTGGCGATCGCCGCCCACTTGCTGCTGGTGAGCTTACCTTCAAAGCCATCGAGTAGCCGGTTGAGCAATTTCACCTGTCGCTCGTTCAAAGGTGTGGCTGCCCAGTGCTGCCAGAAGCGTGCCTTGGTCAGCACGGCATCGAGGGTGTGCTGCGCCTGATCGACGGCGCGATGCAGGGTGTCGAGGAACCAGGCCAGCCACTCGGTGACGTCCATGGACCGCTTCTGGGTGCCCTCCAGAATATCGTAGTAGGCCTTGCGCTCCCGCTGGATCTGCGCCGACAGGCTGTAGAAGCGCTGCGGGCTGCCGTCGGCGCGCGCCAACAGCAGGTCGCCGATGGCCCGGGCGATACGGCCGTTGCCGTCGTCGAACGGGTGCAAGGTCACGAACCACAGATGGGCAAGCCCCGCCTTGACGAGCGGTGGCTCACCCGAGTCCGCATTGACCCATTCGAGGAAACGACCTGTCTCGGTCTCCAGTCGATCGGCGGGCGGCGCCTCGAAATGCACGCGCTGGCGGCCGATGGGGCCGGAAACCACCTGCATGGGGCCACTGGCGTCGTCGCGCCAACTGCCGACCTTGATCCTGGAGAGGCCGGAGTAACCAGTGGGAAAGAGCGCCGCGTGCCAGCCGAACAACCGCTCGCGGGTCACCGGCGCCGCGCAGTTGACCGTGGCGTCGAGCACCATCTCCACCACGCCTTCGACATGACGATCGACTGGAGCCAACGCCCCGATGTCGACGCCCAGCCGGCGAGCGATGCTTGAGCGCACGGACTCGACGTTGAGCTGCTCGCCCTCGATTTCGCTGGTCTTGACCACGTCTTCGGTGAGCGCCGCCAGGCTGGCCTGATCGCGCAGCGCCATGCCCACGTCGGCCAGACGCCCCAGCAAGAGCCCTTGAGCACGACTCACATCCGCCATAGGGCCAGCGAGCGCCGCCAGGTCGAAGCGCCAGTCCGGCCAGTCACTGGCCTGCCAGATGTACTTGTAATCGCCGCTGTTCATGCGGAGATTATGGGCTTCATTCTCCGCATGCGCAAGTTATTCACCGCATATAATGCGGCGATAGAAGGTGCGATTCCCCGCACCCCGGGCTGCCTTACCCCGGAATGGGTGTGAATGGGTGTGCTCTTGGTCGGGAGGACGGACGCGGGTTCAATTCCCGATTCCGGAATCGAACCGGACCAGAGAAGCATACGAATTTGAACGGCCATATCGGTGACCGATCCACGGGAAAAACCGCTTGATCGTCCGCTGCCTCTGGCCTGTCAACCCCCGCTTTTCGCAGCAGCCAGCAGGACTTATCAACTTGCCGGAACGCCGGTATCGCGTACTTTCTTCAACGGTCGTTTGGCGCGGGCTGCCGCCCCACCACCAATATTCCAGACAAGGCCCGGGCAACCCCCGGGCCTTGTTCTTTTCCGGCTTCCGCTGCGATGCTCGCCGCCTCGCCGGTCGCGGCACGGAAAGGAACGCCATGGCACCCCGTCCCTGGATCGCCCTCGCCCTGCTGGCGGGCCTCGTTTCCGCCCCATCCCATGCCGGGATGCGGGTGTTCCCCGATCCCGCCGCCACCGGCCAACGCATTGCCGCGAACGTGGGCGGCCGCACCGCGCCGCATCCGCAAGGCATCGCCCACCAGTGGCCCGGCGTCTACTTCGAGACCGCATTCGATGGCAGCGAGGCCGTATTCGAGCTGGTTCATCCGCCGCTGGCCCTGCACGTGCTGGTGGACGGCGAGCGCATCGACACGCTGCGCCAGGCCACGCCGGGGCGCTACCGCGTGACCGGACTGGCCCCGGGCCGGCACCAGCTTCGCCTGGAAACGGCGAGCGAAAGCCAGTCCAGCGTGCATGTCTTCGGCGGCTTCCTGCTGCCGGAAGGGAGCAAGCCGGCGCCGATGCCGCTGCGGGCACGCCGGATCGAGTTCATCGGCGACTCGCATACGGTCGGCTACGGCAGCATCTCCACCCACCGCGAATGCAGCAGCGAGGAGGTCGATGCAACGACCGACACCAGCGCAGCCTTCGGCCCGCAGGTGGCGAAGCACTACGGCGCGGACTACCGGATCAATGCCATTTCCGGCCGCGGCGTGGTCCGCAACTACGACGGCCACGATGGCGACACCCTGCCCGTCGCCTGGCCCTACCTGCTGCTCTCGCACGAACACCCCGACAACGACGCCTCCTGGCAGCCGCAGCTGGTGGTGATCGCCCTGGGCACCAACGACTTTTCCACCGCACTGCACGAGGGCGAACCCTGGGCCGACCGCGCCGCCCTGCGTGCCGATTACGTGCGCACGTATGCCGGCTTCGTACGCCAGCTGCGTGCACGCTGGCCGCAGGCGCACTTCGTGCTGTGGGCCACCGGCTTCTTCGAGGGGGAAATCCGCGAGCACGCGCGCCAGGTCGTCGAAACCCTGCAGCGCGAGGGCGAGCACCGGATCAGCTTCCTGCCGGTCGACGGCCTGGACATGCAGGCCTGCCACTGGCATCCATCGGCGGCCGACCATGCCCGCCTGCGCGACGCGCTGGTGGCGCACATCGATGCCCTGCCCCCGCCCTGGGAAACGCCCGTGGACTGACTCAGTGCGCGCGCCTGCGCCACGGCCGGCGCGCGCGGAACAGCACCAGGTAGGTGCCCGCGACCCAGGCCAGGCCCGCGGCCCAGCCGGCCATGACGTCGGAGGGGTAATGCACGCCCAGGTACAGGCGCGACAGACCCACCAGCAGCACGAACGCCACCGCCGCCACCGCCACCGGCCAGCGCCAGCGGGTGCGCCACGCCAGCAGGATCGCGACCATGGCCAGGGTCATCGAGCCCATGGCATGGCCGCTGGGGAAGCTGAAGGTGGTCTCCGGGGCGATCGATTCCCACAGGTCCGGGCGCGCGCGCTGGAAGCTGTGCTTGGCGGCCAGGTTCAGCAGCGCCGAACCGACGAAGGACACCGTGGCGAAGGCCGCCTCGCGCCACTTCCTCTTCAGCAGCAGGACCAGCGACAGCAGCACGTCGAGCGGGATCACCCCGTACTCGTAGCCGGCATGGGTGACGGCGACGAAGAACGCGTCCAGGCGCGGCCCGGCCAGGCCGTTGAGCCAGCGCAGCAGCGCCTCGTCGGCGTGCACCATTTCCTCCAGCTCGTGGACCTCGTCGGCCAGCTCGGCGAACAGCCACAGCGGGGCCAGCACCCCGAGGAACAGCAACAGCAGCAGGCCCAGCCTGCGGCGCGGCGGCAGCACCGGCGCCGCGGAGTCTCCCGGAGGCGGCTCAGCCGGCCTTCCGGGCATACCGGGTCTCGACGTACTCGTCGATCAGGGCCACGAACTCGGCGGCGATGTTCTCGCCCTTGAGCGTGACCTTCTTTTCCCCGTCCACGAACACCGGCGCCGAGGGCGCCTCGCCGGTGCCCGGCAGGGAGATGCCGATGTCGGCATGGCGCGACTCGCCCGGGCCGTTGACCACGCAGCCCATCACCGCCAGGGTCAGGTTCTCGGCGCCGGGGTGGGACACGCGCCATTCCGGCATCTTCGCCCGCACGTGTTCCTGCACGGTCTTGGCCAGCTCCTGGAAGAAGGTGCTGGTGGTGCGGCCGCAGCCCGGGCAGGCGGTGACCATCGGGGTGAAGGCGCGCTGGCCGGTGGTCTGCAGCAGCTCCTGCGCCACCACCACTTCCTGGGTGCGCGGCTGGCCCGGCTCCGGCGTCAGCGAGATGCGGATGGTGTCGCCGATGCCTTCCTGCAGCAGCACCGCCAGCGCCGCGGCGGAGGCCACGATGCCCTTGCTGCCGATGCCGGCCTCGGTCAGGCCCAGGTGCAGGGCGTAGTCGCAACGCGCAGCCAGGTCGCGGTACACCGCGATCAGCTCCTGCACGCCGCTGACCTTGCAGCTGAGCACGATGCGCTCGGCCGGCAGGCCCAGCTCCACCGCGCGGTCGGCCGAATCCACCGCCGAGCGGATCAGCGCCTCGCGCAGCACCCGGCCGGCGTCCCAGGGTTCGGCGCGCTGGCTGTTCTCGTCCATCAGCCGCGCGGCCAGGGCCTGGTCCAGCGAGCCCCAGTTGGCGCCGATGCGCACCGGCTTGCCGTACTCGATCGCCTTCTCGATGATCGCGGCGAACTGGGTGTCCTTCTTCTTGCCGAAGCCGACGTTGCCCGGGTTGATCCGGTACTTGGCCAGCGCCTCGGCGCAGGCCGGCTCGGCGGCCAGCAGCTGGTGGCCGTTGTAGTGGAAGTCGCCGATCAGGGGCACGTCGATGCCCATCATCAGCAGCTTCTCGCGGATCCGCGGGATCGCCGCGGCCGCCTCCGGGGTGTTGACCGTCAGCCGCACCAGCTCCGAGCCGGCGCGCCACAGTTCGGCCACCTGCTTGACCGAGGACGCCACGTCCGCGGTGTCGGTATTGGTCATGGACTGGACGACCACCGGGGCACCGCCGCCGACCGGCACGCCGCCGATGTTGACCTGGCGGGTGGGACGGCGCGGCCAGGGTCCGATGGAAGCCGGCGGCGTGGGCTGGGTGACGGCATCGTGCTGCATGTGCGCATTCTAGTCGCCCGCGGCCGAACATGGCCGAACCGGCGCATTCCGGCCGGCGGCCGACGCGGCCTTGCCACCGACCGCGGCATACTCGTCGCACCCGGCCCGCGCGCCCAGGACACCGCCATGCTCAAGCCCAGCTACCCGCTCTACGTCGCCAACGCCGCCGAAACGCCCAATACCGACCTGGAAGTCCGCGACAAGTACAGCGGGGAGGTCGCCACCCGGGTGGCCATGGCCGACGCGGCCACGGTGGAGCGGGCGATCGCCGCGGCGGTGGAGGCCGCCCCGGCCATGGCCGCCCTGCCCCCGTTCCGCCGCCAGGCGGTGCTGGAGCATTGCACCGCCCGCTTCCGCGAGCGCGCCGAGGAGCTGGCCCTGGCCCTGTGCATCGAGGCCGGAAAGCCGATCAAGGACGCCCGCGGCGAGGTCACCCGCCTGATCGACACCTTCCGCATCGCCGCCGAGGAGGCGGTGCGGATCGAGGGCCAGACCGTGAACCTGGAGATCTCCGAGCGCGGCCGCGGCTACCGCGGGATCTGGAAGTGGGTGCCGATCGGGCCGTGCAGCTTCATCACCCCGTTCAACTTCCCGCTCAACCTGGTGGCGCACAAGGTGGCCCCGGCGATCGCCGCCGGCTGCCCGTTCGTGCTCAAGCCGGCCGGCAAGACCCCGGTGGGCGCACTGATCATCGCCGAGATCCTGGCCGAGACCGACCTGCCCAGGGGCGCATTCTCGGTGTTCGCCTGCGACAACGAGGTGGCCGCGCCGCTGGTCGAGGACGACCGGATCAAGCTGCTGTCCTTCACCGGCGGCCTCATCGGCTGGGACTTCAAAGCCCGCGCCGGGCGCAAGAAGGTCACCCTGGAGCTGGGCGGCAACGCCGCCTGCATCGTCGACGCCGACCAGGGCGGGTGCCTGGACCACGTGGTCGAGCGCCTGGCCTTCGGCGCCTACTACCAGTCCGGGCAGAGCTGCATCAGCGTGCAGCGGATCCTGGCCCACGCCGACGTCTACGACGCGCTGAAGGACAAGCTGGCGGCGAAGATCGCCACTTTCGTCGCCGGCGACCCGAAGGACGAGAAGACCTTCATCGGCCCGATGATCGACGAGGACGCGGCGCGCCGGCTGGAAGGCTGGATCGAGTCGGCGCGCAAGGCCGGGGCGAAGGTCGTCGTCGGTGGCGGCCGCAACGGCAACATGCTCGAGGCGACCCTGCTGGAGGACGTGCCGGCGCATTGCGAGCTGCAGCGCCAGGAGGCGTTCGGCCCGGTGGCGCTGCTGCAGCGCTTCGAGGATTTCGATTCGGCCCTGGAGACGGCCAACGATTCGGACTTCGGCCTGCAGGCCGGCGTGTTCACCGACAGCCTGGACCACGCCATGCGCGCCTGGGACCGGCTGCAGGTCGGCGGCGTGGTGGTCGGCGACGTGCCCAGCTTCCGCATGGACAACATGCCCTACGGCGGGGTGAAGGATTCCGGCTTCGGCCGCGAGGGCGTCAAGTACGCCATCGAGGACATGAGCGAGATCCGGCTGCTGGTGATCCGCAGCTGAGCCGCCGCGCTCAGCGCACCCGGCAGGCCGAGGGCCGGCCCAGCAGGTAGCCCTGCCCGGCGCTGCAGCCCAGCTCCAGCAGGGTGGCGCGCTGGGCCTCGGTCTCGATGCCCTCGCCCACCGTCTCCATGCCCAGGCTGTGCGACAGCGCCAGGATCGCGCGCACCAGGGCCAGGCTTTCCTCGCGCCCGCCCTCGGCGTCCAGGCCGGCGACGAAGCTGCGGTCGATCTTCAGCCCCAGGATCGGGAACCGGTGCAGGTACGACAGCGCGGAGAAACCGGTGCCAAAATCGTCCAGCAAGGCGCCCACGCCGCGCGCGCGCAGGCTGTCGAGCATGCGCCGGATGCGCGGCGCGTCGTCCATCAGCGCCACCTCGGTGATCTCCAGGCGCAGCCGCGCCGGGTCGGCGCCGGCGCCGTCCAGCAGGCCCAGCAGGCGGCGGGCGAAACCCGGCGAACGGAAGTGGCGCGGCGAGACGTTGACCGAGATGTAGCCGCTGCCGCCGCGCGCCAGCTCCTCAATCACCTGCTCGTACAGCAGCCAGTCGACCTGCTCGATCAGCCCGCTCTCCTCGCCCAGGGCGATGAACGCCGCCGGCGACAGCAGGCCGCGCTTCTCGTGGCGCCAGCGCAGCAGGGCCTCGTGGCCGACCACCGCGCCATCCTCCAGGCGCACGATCGGCTGGTAGTACGGGATGAACTCGCGGCGCTGGATCGCCCGGCGCAGGTCCGCCTCCAGGTCCAGGCTGCGCACGGCCTGCTCGCGCATGGCCTCGTCGAACATGGCGTAGCGGTCGCGGCCCTCGTTCTTGGCCCGGTACATGGCCGCGTCGGCGTCGCGCAGGAGCTCCTCGCCGCTGCGGTAGCGCGGGTGCCACAGGGCGATGCCCATGCTGGCCGAGGGGAACAGTTCGCGGCCGGCAACCCATAGTGGCTGGCCGATCACGCCCAGCAGCCGGCGCGCCAGCTCGCGCACCTCATCGTGCCCGTCCGGGCAGGCGGCCAGCACCGCGAACTCGTCCCCGCCCAGGCGCGCGACCACGTCGCCGGGGCGCATGGCCGACACCAGCCGCCGCGCCACCTCCACCAGCAACTCGTCGCCTGCGGCGTGGCCGATGCTGTCGTTGACCACCTTGAACCGGTCCAGGTCAAGGAACAGCACGGCGAAGGCGTGCCCGGCGCCATCGCCGGCGCGCCGCAGCGCGGCGCCCAGCGAATCCAGCAGGCAGGCGCGGTTGGGCAGCCCGGTCAGGGCGTCGTGCAGGGCCTGGTGGGTGAGCCGCTGCTCGGCGCGCAGGCGCTCGCCGATCTGCGCCAGCAGCTGCTCGTTGGCCCGCTCCAGCTCGCTGGTGCGCTCGGCCACGCGCCGCTCCAGGTCCGCATGGGCCAGGCGCAGCCGTTCCTGCGCCGCCTGCCGGGCCAGGCCGGTGCCGATGTTGTGGGCCACGAACGAGAGCAGGCGTTCGTCGTCGCTGCTGAAGCTGATCTTCGGGTCGTAGCTCTGCACCGCGATCACGCCCACCACCTCGCCGTCGCGGCGCAGCGGCACGCCCAGCCAGCTGCTGGCCCGCACCGGGCCGGGGTCGTGCACCTCGCCGGCGGCGATCAGGCGGTCGATGTCCGCGCGGTGCGCCAGCAGGGTCGTGCCGGTGCGCATCACGTACTCGGTCAGGCCCTTGCCCGTACGCCGCGGCGGGCGGTGGTCGCCGCCCTGGTCCACCGAGTACACGAACTCGATGGTCTGCTGGTCCTCGGCGAGCAGGGCGATGTAGAAGTTGCGCGCGTACAGCAGGTCGTCCACCGCGGCGTGGACCTTGGCGTAGTACTGCTCCGGCCCCTGCGAACTGACCGCCATCTCAGCGATGCGGTACAGCGCGTGCTGCAGGCGCTCGGCGCGCTGGCGCTCGAGCACCTCCTCCTGCAGCTCGCGGTTGGCCCGTTCCAGTTCCAGGGTGCGCTCCAGCACCCGGCGCTCCAGTTCCACCTGGGCCTGGCGCCGGTCCAGCATGGTCTGCACGTGCTGGGCGACGAAGCCCAGCAGCGCGCGGTCCTCCTCGCTGTAGCAACCGGCGCGGTCGTAGCTCTGCACCACGATCGCGCCGCATACGCGCTCGCCGCGGCGCAGCGGCACGCCCAGCCAGTCCAGGCTGTCCGAGCCATGGCGCCGGCTGCGCTGCGGCAGGCCCAGGGCGCGGCGGATCCCAGCCGAGGGCCCGCGCAGGGCGCGGCCGTGGCGCAGCAGGGCCAGGGTGAGGCTGTCGGCCATCTCCTGCACCGGCCACTCGCGGCCGCCGTCCGCCAGTTGCGGGTCGCGGTCGTCGGCGTAATAGAGGAAGCGCAGGCTGCCGCGCCGCTCGTCGTACTCGACGATGTAGCAACTGGGCGCGTACATCAGCGTGCCGATGATGCCGTGCAGGCGCGCCAGCACTTCCTGCATCTCGACCTCGCCGCCGGCCAGGTCGGCGATCTCGTACAGCGCCTGCTGCAGCCGCCGCGACTGTTCCAGTTCCTGCACCCGGGCCTGCAGCCGGCGCTCGTGCAGCTCCGCTTCCAGCAGGGTGCGCGCCGCCGCGCACCAGGCCTGCCGGCGCGCCGGTTCCAGCGTGTCCGGACACCCGGCCAGCGCGGCCAGCCGGGCCTCGCCCTCGTCCCAGGCCGCGCCCAGGACCCCGTCGGGCACCGGGCCGCCGTCCAGCACCTGCTGCAGCCGCGCCCAGGCCTCACCGTCGCTGGCACCGGCGCAGGTGGCCAGGCCCGCGGCCTGCCAGCCCAGGGCCATCCACCCTGCCTCCGGCAGCAGGGACGCAAGCACGGCCCAGGTCCGCCCGGGCCCATCGGGCACGGCGGCACCGGCGGCCGGTGCCGCACCCTCAAGGCCACTGCAATGGATCATCTGTCCTGGATCGAGCTTGCCGGCAACGGCGGGCGCCAGCATAACGGTCCGCCCCGCCGATTTCTCGACCCCAACGCACTGTTCTGTGCGTTGTATCCAACATGAGCACGTGCCCCGCCGCCGCCCTGCCCCTGCCCGCCGCGGTGCCGCTTGCGTCCGGCGCCGGGCGCGCTAGGGTGCCGCACATGGAGCAGGCGGTGGACCCACCCGGAGACGAGATCCTGATGCAGGCCTGGGCCGCGGGCGACGTTGCCGCGTTCGAGGCCCTGTACGCGCGCCACCGCCTGCCGCTGTTCCGCTTCCTGCTGGGCCAGCTGCATGACCGCGCCCTGGCCGAGGAGCTGTTCCAGGACGTGTGGCAGCGGGTGGTGGCCGCACGCGACGGCTGGCGCCCGGACGCGCCGTTCGCGGCCTGGCTGTACCGCATCGCCCACAACCGACTGGCCGACCACTGGCGCGCGCTGAAGCACCGGCCGCCGGCGCCGGCCGACGCCGACGAGCGCACCACCGCGCTGGCGGACCCGGACGACCCGGAGCGGCACGCCAGCCGTTCGCAGCAGGCCGCGCGCCTGTACCGGGCGCTGGACGAGCTGCCGGCCGAGCAGCGCGAGGCGCTGCTGCTGCGCCTGCATGGCGAACTGCCGCTGGAGGAGATCGGCCGCATCACCGGGGTCGGCCGGGAGACGGTGAAGTCGCGGCTGCGCTATGCCATGGACCGCCTGCGCGGGAGGCTGCAAGCATGAGCCGGCACGCCCCCCTGACCCCGGAGGAACTGGAACTGCGGCGCCAGCTCGAGGCGGCTGCCGGCCCGGGGCCGTCGCCGCAACTGGATGCACGCATCCTCGCTGCGGCGCGCCAGGCCGCGGCTCCCCCTGCGCACCCGGCAACCGCCACGGCGCCGGTGGCCGGCGGCTGGCGGCGTGCGCGGCGG
>NZ_ALIP01000166.1:0-7901 GCF_000283075.1 Pseudoxanthomonas sp. GW2 | reverse complement strand
CTGGAGACCCGCCATGGCCCGCGACCCCCGTCACCCTGCCGATCTCCGCCGCCCGCCCGCCGAGGTGGTGCTGCTGTCCGCCGGCCCCGGCGACCTGGAACTGCTGACGCTCAAGGCCGTGCGCGCCCTGCAGCAGGCCGAGGTGCTGCTGCTGGACGAGCTGGTCGATCCCGGCATCGTCGAGCTGGCGCCGCAGGCACGCGTGGTGCGGGTGGGCAAGCGTGGCGGCTGCCGCTCCACGCCACAGGCCTTCATCTGCCGGCTGATGCGGCGCTACGCGCTGCAGGGCCTGCGCGTGGTGCGGGTGAAGGGCGGCGAGGCGCTGATGTTCGGCCGTGCGGGCGAGGAGATCGCCTTCCTGCGCGAGGCCGGAGTCCCGGTACGCATCATCAATGGCGTCAGCGCCGCCTTCGCCGCTGCCGCCGCGCTGGGCGTGTCCCTGACCCACCGCCAGCACTGCCATGGTGTGAGCTTCGTCACGGCGCATACCGCCGACCACGGCGAGCCGGACTGGGCGGCGCTGGCGCGCAGCGGCACCACCCTGGCCATCTACATGGGCATGGGCCGGCTGGAGCGCATCGCCCGCGCCCTGCTGGTCCACCTGCCGGGCGACACGCCGGCCGCCGTGGTGCAGGCCGCGTCGCGGCAGGACGAACAGGCCCAGGCCACCACCCTGGCCGGGCTGCTCGCGCTTCCTGCCGCCGGCGAGGGGCTGCCCGGGGTGATCCTGGTCGGCGGCGCCCTGGGCGAGGCCGCCGCGGTGGCGGGCAGGGCAGGCGAACCGGAACCGGAGGTCCGCGCGGCCGGCTGACGCGGCCGGGCACGGCAAGGGGCGCAGCGGGCCCGTAGAGATTCTCTTAAGAATCGGCCAGGCCCCGGGAAGGGGTGGACACAATGCCGGCCGATCCTGCCCCGAGTCCCCCTGCGATGGAAGCCCTGACCAACCTGCCTTCCCTGCCGCCCCTGGCGCTGCTGCAGCCGGGCGAACTGCCGCCGTCGCCGCCTTCCGATGGAGCCTCCGCGGGTGGCTTCGGGGACATGTTCCAGAAGGTCCTGCACCAGGTCGACGCGGTCCAGCACGAGGCCGCGCGCCAGGTCGAGGCGGTCGAGACCGGCGCCAGCGACGACCTGGTCGGCGCCATGCTCGCCAGCCAGGAGGCCAGCCTCTCGTTCTCGATGCTGATCCAGGTGCGCAACAAGGTCATGGCCGCGTTCGACGACCTCATGAAGACCACGGTCTGAGCGGGCGCCCACGGACGTGATCGAACGCCTCAAGCCCCTGGCCCAGCGCTGGCTCCCCGCCTCGCTGCCGCGCCCGTCCCCGGCCACCCTGTCGCGGCTGCTGCCGGTGGTGCTGCTGGCCTTGGCGCTGACCGCGCTGGGGATGATGTACCTGCACCACGCCCACTCGCGCTACAAGCCGGTGTTCGGCGCGCAGGAGAAGGTGGTGGCGGCCGACGTGATGTCGGTGCTCGACGCCGAGGGCATTCCCTACCGCCTGCACCCGGACACCGGCCAGGTGCTGGTGCCGGACTCGCGCCTGGGCCAGGTGCGCATGCTGCTGGCCGCGCGCGGCGTGGTCGCGCGCCTGCCGGACGGCCTGGAGGTGGTCGACCAGAAGGATCCGCTGGGCGTCAGCCAGTTCGTGCAGGACGTGCGCTTCCGCCGCGGGCTGGAAGGCGAGCTGGTGCAGAGCATCGTCACCCTCGACCCGGTGCAGTCGGCGCGCGTGCACCTGTCGGTGGCCAAGTCCTCCTCCTTCATCCTCAGCGATGGTGACAAGAGCTCGGCCTCGGTGGTGCTGGCGCTCAAGCCGGGACGCCGCCTCAACAAGGAGCAGGTCGCGGCGATCATCGCCATGGTCTCCGGCAGCGTCGCCAACCTCGATCCGGCGCGGGTGTCGGTGGTGGACCAGGCCGGCAACTTCCTGTCGGCCGGCGTCGACCTGGCCAGCCCGCACGGTGGCGACAACAGCGAGCTGGCCACCCGCGTGCGCGAGGAAACCCTGCGCAACATCCAGGACCTGCTCGGCCCCACCCTGGGCGACGGCAACTTCCGCGCCTCGGTGGCGGTGGAAGTGGACCAGGACCGCATCGAGGAAACCCGCGAACAGTACGGCGAGGCGCCGCGCGTCACCCAGGAGGCCACGCGCGAGGAGAACGACAGCGGGGTGATCCCGCTGGGCGTGCCCGGCTCGCTGTCCAACCGCCCCGTGGCGGTGTCCGGTGCCGCCAACGACGCCCCCGAGGGTCCGCGTTCGCAGAAGAACGCGCTCACCCGCCAGTACGTGTACGACCGCAACGTGGTCCAGATCCGGCGCAGCCCGGTGCGGCTCAAGCGCCTGAGCGTGGCGGTGGTGTTGAAGTCGCCGCCGAAGAAGGTGGTGGTGGCGTAGTTGATCGCCACCTGCAGCGGCTCGGAGCCGTCGGGGGTGCCCAGGGCGATGTTGATCGGCGCGGCAGGGGCGACCAGCTGGCCGGTGGTGCCGAACTGCAGGTTGGAGGTGACCGGGCCGGTGCCGTCGTCGACCAGGGTGCCGTCGACGGCGTAGTAGACGGTCACGTCGTTGCCGGCGCCGCGCACGAAGTACTGGCTGAGGGTGTGCTGGCGGCCCAGCGAGTCGTACAGGCTGGAGACCTGCACGCCGTTGTAGGTGGTGGCATCGGCCATGTCGAACGGCGCGGCCGGCGCCTGCCAGTCGGCGGACATGTTGCCGGCGTAGTTCAGCGTGCTGCTGGCGGCGGCGGGCATGGCCTCGGTCGGCACGCTCAGGTCGCCCAGCACGCCGCCGGAGGCGGTGCCGTAGCCCTGCACGCGACGGCCGATGGAGTCGACCACGAAGCCGTCCTTGTCCACGCTGAACTGGCCCAGGCGCGAGTACACCATCGCGCCGCTGCTGTCGCGGGCGACGAAGAAGCCGCGGCCCTGGATCGCGGCGTCGAGGCTGCGGCCGGTGGCCAGCACGTTGCCGCCCAGGCTCATCGACTGCGTGGTCGAGCCCACGTACACGCCGCCGGCCTTGCCCTGGGAGTACGCCGAGGCGAAGTTGGCGCGACCGGACTTGAAGCCGTAGCTGCCGCTGTTGGCGATGTTGTTGCTGATCTGGTCGAGCTGGCCGGTGACTGCGTTGAGGCCGCTGAGTGCGATGTTGAATGCCATGGACCGTCAGGCTCCTTGCTGCGAGGGGGTCCGGGTGCCGCCGCTGCGGCCCAGGAATCGGGAGATGTCGCCGGTGCCGACCTCGCCGACGCCGGCGACGTCGAGCACCACCTGGCCCTGCGCGTCCAGGCGCACGCCAAGCAGGCGGCCCTGGAGCTCGGCGCGCGGCGCCTCGCCGGTGCCGGCCTCGATCCGCAGCGCGTAGCGTCCGGCGGGCAGGCCGAGCTTGCGCGGGTCGATGCTGAACTGCACGGTGCCGGCGTCGTGCGCGCCCAGCTCGATGCGGCGGGTGCTGCCGTCGGCGCCGGTCAGCAGCACGGCCACCTCGGCGGCGGGCGCATCCAGTACGAATGCGCCCTGGACCGGGTCGGCGCCGAGGCTGACGCCGCCGGCGGCGACCATCATGTCGCTGCCGACCTGCGCGCCGAGGTTCACCACCAGCATGCTTTCCTGCAGCGCCGCGGAACTGCTGGTCAGGCTGGACAGGGTCTGCATCGTCTCGACCTGGGTCATCGAGGCGAACTGGTTGATGAAGTCCTTGCTCTCCAGCGGCGACAGCGGATCCTGGTTGCGGATCTGCGCGACCAGCAGGGTCATGAACAGGTCCGAGACGCTGCCGTTGCCCGCCACCGCGTTGCCGGCGTTGCCGCTGCCCGCGCCGGCCAGCAGCGCGTTGTCGACCGCGGTCATGCGCCTTCTCCCATCTTCAGCACCGCCTGGCGCATGCCGTTGAGGCGCACCAGCACCTCGACGTTGGTGGAGTACGCGCGGGAGGCGGCGAGCATGTCCGCCATCTCCTCGACCGGATTGACGTTGGAGTAGAAGACCATGCCGTTCTCGTCGGCCAGCGGATTGCCGGGCTCGTGGCGCGATTCCAGCGGATCCTGGCTGGTGACCACGTCCAGCACCTGCACCCGCGCGCCGAGGCCGTTGAACACCGAGGCGAACACCGGCTTGCGCGCCACGTAGGCGCTGTCGGCGGTGCCGGCGGTGTTGGCGTTGGCCAGGTTGCTGGCGATGGTGTTCATGCGCACGGTCTGGGCGGCCATGGCCGAACCGGCGATCTCCACGCTCTGCTTGAAGCTCATCGTGCTTACCCGTTGCCCTGGATCGCCGCGGCCAAGGTCCTTGAGCTTCATGTTCAGGAAGGTCAGGCTGGTCTGGAAATCGAGGGCGTTCTGCGCGAATTCGGCCTGTTCGACGCCGAGCTCGACGGTGTTGCCGTCCTGCGAGGGGCGGCTGGGAACGCGGTAGAGCACCGCGTCGGATTCGAACGGCAGCAGCGGCTCGGCCAGGCCGAGCGCGGCCTCGTCCAGGCGCGCGCGGAAGTCGAGGTCGCGTGCCTGGTAGCCGGGGGTGTTCTCGTTGGCCAGGTTGGAGGCCAGTACCTGGGCGCGTTCGCCGCGCAGCTTCAGCGCGGCAGGGTGCAGGCCAAGCGCCTGTCCGAGGTTGATACCCATGCTGTTCCGGTTCCTCTGGTGGTCGCGGCAGTGCCACGACCGGGCCGTCGCATGGTAGGGAGGCCCCCCGGCCGCTGGCGGAATCTAAAAAGATCCTGAGCGAAGCCCGCGCGCCCGCGCGGCTAATCTGCGCGGCATGTCCCAATCGCACCTCGCCTGCCTGCTGGCGGCATGTATGCCGCCGCAGGCACGCGCGCAGGACGCTTCGATGCCGCAGGCGCGGCTGGAACAGGTGGCGCGTGCCTGGGTGCAACGGCGGGTCCAGGCAATGGGCGTGCCCACCGCACGCATCGAGGTGCTGCTGTTGCCGGCGGCACGGCGCCCGCCCGATTGCGCGCGGCCGCTGCAGGTGGAGGTGGCCGAGGTGGCGGCGGACGAGCGCTTCGACCGCCTGCAGCTGCTGGTGCGCTGTCCTGGCGGCGGCGAGGTGCGTTTCGCGGCGCGCGCCGGCGCCTACGTGGACGCGGTGGTCGCGCGCGGGGAAGTGGAGGCCGGGCAGCCGCTGCGTGCCGAGGCGCTGGGAACCGGCGAGCAGGACCTGGCGGCGATCCCCGACCTGTTGCTGTCGCCGGACCAGGCCGCCGGCTACCGCGCCCGGCGCACGCTGCGCGCGGGCCAGCCGTTGCGGCGTTCGCTGCTGCGGGGCGGCAGCGCGGTCGCCCATGGCCAGCCGCTGCGGATCGTGGCGACGGGGCAGGGCTTCCAGATCGCGATTGCAGGGACCGCGCTGGAGGATGGCGGGGTAGGCGACAGCGTGCGCATCCGCAACACCAGCACAGGCAAGACCACCCGTGCCCGGGTCCTGGCCCCCGGCGTGGTCGGCCTGGAGGCGGAGGCGGCGCCATGGCGCGGCGCCGGACGGCGCGGCCAGGCGTGGCGATGGAAACAAAAAGCCCCGCGGATGCGGGGCTTTTGCGTTGCAGGCAATGGTGGCTACGGGTGGACTCGAACCACCGACCCCAGCATTATGAGTGCTGTGCTCTAACCGGCTGAGCTACGTAGCCGAAACCGCGGAGCAGGCCGCGCTTCCCGCGCACGCGCCTGCAGGGCGGCGGGGAATTGCGAATTTTTCACGTTCCTGGCCGCGCTGTCAATCGCCGCTTGTCGCCCTGTCGGGGGCGTGGCATTGTCGGGACAGTCGAATTTCTTGGAGTCCGCATCGTGATCGATCCGGACGGATACAGGCCGAACGTCGGCATCGTGCTCATGCGCGAGGACGGACAGGTGTTCTGGGCGCGCCGGGTGCGCCGGGATGGCTGGCAGTTCCCGCAGGGCGGGATGCGCAGCGACGAAACCCCGGTCGAGGCCATGTACCGCGAGCTGTACGAGGAAACCGGCCTGTCCCCCGAGCATGTGGAACTGCTGGGCGCCACGCCCGGCTGGCTGCGCTACCGGCTGCCGGGGCGGGCGATCCGCCGTGGCGGGCCGGGGCCGGTGTGCATCGGGCAGAAGCAGGTCTGGTTCCTGCTGCGGCTGGTGGCCGACGAGTCACTGGTGCGCTTCGACGCCACCGACAGCCCCGAGTTCGACCACTGGCGCTGGGTCGACTTCTGGTACCCGGTCGAGCACGTGGTCACCTTCAAGCGCGGGGTCTATGCCCGCGCCCTGCGCCACCTGGCCCCGCTGGCCACCAGCGTGGGCGCCCAGCTGCGGCAGATGCCGGGGGTGGCGCAGCAGGCCTGGCTGCCGGGCAACAGCGCCGGCAACGACCGTCCGCGGCGGCGGCCGCGGCAGCCGCGGGGCGGGCGTTCATCCGCCTGAACCCTGGCAGGGGCCGCGGACGCGGATGCAATTGACAACGGTTCTCATTCATTGTGGAATGGATCCCGGTTCAGCCACATGAGACCGCCGTGTACGTCTGCATCTGCAATGGGGTCACCGACCGCCAGATCCGCGAGGCCGTCGAGGCCGGCTGCGAAAGCGTCGCCGAACTGACCATGCGTACCGGCTGCGGCGCGACCTGCGGCACCTGCCTGCCGCTGGCCGCCGACCTGGTGGCCGAATACCGGGCCCGCGCCCTGCCCCTGCCGCTGCTGCAGGCGGCCTGAGCCTCGCCGGCCCGCGGCCGGCGATGCACACGATTCGCGTTACCTCGCCGCCGCCCGCGGCGCGCTAGAGTGCGTGCATCCCCCGCGCAGGAGCGAACCCGATGAAAGGCGACGCGAAGGTCATCGAGTACCTCAACAAGGCCCTGTACAACGAGCTCACCGCGATCAACCAGTACTTCCTGCACGCCAAGATGCTGAAGAACTGGGGGCTCAAGGAGCTGGCCGAGCACGAGTACAAGGAATCGATCGAGGAGATGCACCACGCCGACTGGCTGGCCGAGCGCATCCTGTTCCTCGAGGGCCTGCCGAACTTCCAGGCGCTGGGCAAGCTGCGCATCGGCGAGGGCCCGCGCGAGGCGCTGGAGTGCGACCTGGCGCTGGAACTGGAAGGCATCCCGCTGCTGCGCGAGGCGATCGCCTACGCCGATTCGGTCGGCGACTACGTCAGCCGCCAGCTGTTCACCAAGATCCTCGACAACGAGGAAGAGCACGTGGACTGGCTGGAGACCCAGCTGGACCTGATCGCCCGCATCGGCGAGCAGAACTACCTGCTCAGCAAGCTCGAGGACTGACCCGGGGTCGCCAGCCAGGCCAGCAGCGCCTCGCGCGCGCGGCCGAATTCGGCGATCAGCAGCGCCGCGGCCACCGCCGGCCGCTCCAGGGTGCCGGTGCGCGCCGCGGTCTCGATCCGGCGCGCCACCGACGACAGCGCCAGCGCGCCGATGTTGGCGCTGGAGGACTTGAGCGCATGCGCGGCCTCGCGCATGGCCGGCAGGTCGGGCGTGGCCGAGGCCTGCTCCACCTGGCGCACCAGTCGCGGCGCATCCTCCAGGAACAGGCGCACGATCGCGGTGGCGTCGTCGCCGGCGATCGCGCGCAGCTCATCCAGCATTTCCATGTCCAGCACCGGGATCCCGGCATCCACGGCCGACAGGGCCGTGGCCTGGGCGCCGCTGGCGCGCGCCGCCGGGGCCGCCGGGCGGACCGGGGTGATTGCCGGCGTGGCCGGAGCCGTGGAAGACGGTGCAGGGTTCGCCGGAGCCATGGGGTGCGCAGGAGCCGCCGGCGTGGCCGCTCGGCTGGCGGCCGGCGCGGCGGGGGCGCCTGGCGCGGTCGGTGCAGTCGGCGCCGGGGCCGGGCGCGGCGGCGTCGCCGCAACCCGCGACGGCTGGGTTGCGGGAGGCATCAGCGGGGCCGCGGGCCGGGCCGGCGGCGTGGCCACGGCCGGAGCGGG
>NZ_ALIP01000165.1:0-27519 GCF_000283075.1 Pseudoxanthomonas sp. GW2 | reverse complement strand
ACCGCCCGCCGGTGCGGCCGCCGGCCACCGCCGGCGGCAGCCGCCCGGAAGGCCATCGCCCGCCGCCGCCGAAACACGACAATCCCGGCCATGATCGCCCGCGCGAGCGCGCGCCCTGGCGCGACCTGGACCGGCTGCGCGAGCAGCGCGACGGCGCCGCGCGCGGCCCCGGGCGTCCGCAGCCCAGGCCGCAGGCCGCCCAGGGTGGCCTCTACCAGCCCCGCCCGCAGGCCGCCGGCCGGCCGGGCGGCATGGGGCCGGCCGCCGCCCCGGCGCCGCGCCCGGTGCAGGAGTACCGTCCGCGTCCGGACAACCAGGGTCGGCGCCTGCCGCTGCAGCAGCGCCTGCGTGCCGAGGAGGCCAACGCCGCCCCGGCCGCGCAGCCGGCGGTCACGGGTGGGCCGCGCCCGGCCACCTACGGCGAATCGCGTCCGGCCACGGTCCGCTCGCCGCGCCCGGTGGCCGGCGACGTCCCGCGTCCGGTCAGCAGCCCGCGGCGGGCCGAGCGGGTTCCCAGGTTTGAGACGCGGCGCACGCTGGAGCGCTGAAAATACGCTTGCGTTTGTGCGGCGCGCGCCGGCAAGCTAGCGCCCGTGTGACCGGCGGCGTCAACTTCTGACCCAGTCCGGCCAAGCCATGTCGATGTCCGGTAGGGAAATCTGGATCCCCCCTGTTCCGGCCCTACCGGACGTCGGCACCTCTGCACAGCCCGGCCCGAAAGGCCGGGCTGTCCCTTTTCCGGGCCGGAAAACCCGTAGCGACGCGGGTTGCGGGCAAAAAAAGGGGGCCGGCAGTCCCCCGACTGCCGGCCCCAGGCTTCCCCATCGCGCGCATGATCGGCCCCTGTTCCAATTCCGATCAGCGCCCCCCGACGCTTTGCCGCGATGGGTGCACATCCGGTATATCCGCACGAAGCGTGCCAAACTTTAGGGCCTGTCCTAAAAAAGCCCGGCCGTGCCTGGTCCCCGCGCGGGACCCCCGGCCGTGGCGGGAACCGCCCCCATGCCTTCCTCCTTCCACCAGTACGACGTCATCGTGATCGGCGGCGCCCACGCCGGCACCGAGGCCGCCCTGGCCTCGGCCCGCTCCGGGGCGCGCACCCTGCTGCTGACCCACAACATCGAGACCGTGGGCGCGATGAGCTGCAACCCGGCCATCGGCGGCATCGGCAAGGGCCACCTGGTCAAGGAGATCGACGCCCTGGGCGGGGCCATGGCCCATGCCGCCGACCTGGCCGGCATCCAGTGGCGCACCCTCAACGCCTCCAAGGGCCCGGCGGTGCGCGCCACCCGCTGCCAGGCCGACCGCGCGCTGTACCGCGCCGCGATCCGGCGCATGGTCGAGAACCAGCCCAACCTGACCGTGTTCCAGGCGGCGGTGGATGACCTGGTCATCGAAGGCGACGCCGTGCGCGGCGCCATCACCCAGACCGGGCTGCGCTTCGAGGCCCCGGCCGTGGTGCTGACCGCCGGTACCTTCCTGGCCGGCAAGGTCCACATTGGCCAGACCACCTACGCGGCCGGGCGCATGGGCGATCCGCCATCCACCACCCTGGCCGCGCGCCTGCGCGAGCGCCCGTTCGCCATCGACCGCCTCAAGACCGGCACCCCGCCGCGGATCGACGGCCGCAGCCTCGACTACTCGGTGATGGAGGAGCAGCCCGGCGACGATCCGCTGCCGGTGATGTCCTTCCTTGGCCGGGTCGAGGAGCATCCGCGCCAGGTCCCGTGCTGGATCACCCACACCACCGCGCGCACCCACGAGATCATCCGTGGCGCGCTGGACCGCTCGCCGCTGTACACCGGCCAGATCGAGGGCATCGGCCCGCGTTACTGCCCCTCGATCGAGGACAAGGTGGTGCGCTTCGCCGACAAGGAGAGCCACCAGGTCTTCGTCGAGCCGGAGGGCCTGGACGTGGTGGAGATCTACCCCAACGGCATCTCCACCTCGCTGCCGTTCGACGTGCAGCTGGAACTGGTGCGCAGCATCCGTGGTTTCGAGCACGCGCACATCACCCGTCCCGGCTACGCCATCGAGTACGACTTCTTCGACCCGCGCGGGCTCAAGCCCACGCTGGAGACGCGGCTGGTGTCGGGCCTGTTCTTCGCCGGCCAGATCAACGGCACCACCGGCTACGAGGAGGCCGCGGCCCAAGGCCTGCTGGCCGGCCTCAACGCCGCCCGCCACGTGCGCGGGCAGGAAGCCTGGGCGCCGCGCCGCGACGAGGCCTACCTGGGCGTGCTGGTCGATGACCTGATCACCCACGGCACCAACGAGCCGTACCGCATGTTCACCAGCCGCGCCGAGTACCGGCTGCAGCTGCGCGAGGACAACGCCGACCTGCGCCTGACCGAGACCGGCCGCCGCCTGGGCCTGGTCGACGACGTGCGCTGGGCGCGCTTCTGCGCCAAGCGCGAGGCGATCGAGCGCGAGACCGCGCGCCTGCGCGCGCTGTGGGCCACCCCGGCCAATGCCGTGGGCCGCGAGGTGGAGCAGGTACTGGGCGTGGCGGTGAGCCGCGAGACCAGTGCCCTGGACCTGCTCAAGCGCCCGGAGCTGGACTACGCCGCGCTGATGCGGGTGCCGGCACTGGGCCCGGGCGTGGACGATGCCCAGGTGGCCGAGCAGGTGCAGATCGGGGTCAAGTACGCCGGCTACCTGGACCGCCAGCGCGAGGAGATCGAGCGCCAGCGCCGCCATGAGTCCACCCCGATCCCCGCGGACTTCGACTACGCCGCGGTGCGCGGCCTGTCGGCCGAGGTACAGCAGAAGCTGGAGCGCGTGCGTCCGCTGAGCATCGGCCAGGCCCAGCGCATTCCCGGCATGACCCCGGCGGCGATCTCGCTGCTGCTGGTCCACCTGGAACGCCAGCGCCGCAGCCGCGTGGCCTGAAGCGGCCGCGGCGGCGCCGTATGATCGGCGCGTACGCCGTCGCCCCGGCGGCGCGAAGGAGCGTGCCGATGTACGTGCTGCATATCGCCAACCGCAACTACTCGTCCTGGTCGCTGCGGCCGTGGCTGCTGCTGCGGATGCTCGGTATCCCGTTCGAGGAGCGCATGGTGCCGTTCCACGACACCGCGGCCTGGGAGCGGTTCCGCGCGCTGTCGCCCAACGCCAAGGTGCCGCTGCTGGTCGATGGCGACACCGTGGTCTGGGAATCCCTGGCCATCGTCGAATACCTGGCCGAGCGCCATCCGGGCGTCTGGCCGGACGATCCGCTGGCACGCGCCTGGGCGCGCAGCGCCGCCGCGGAGATGCACGCCGGCTTCGGCGAGCTGCGCACGCGTTGCTCGATGAGTTGCGGCCAGCGTGTGCGCCTGCGCGAGGTCCCGGCTTCGCTGCAGCGCGACCTGGACCGGCTTTCGGCGCTGTGGCGCGACGGCCTGGACCGCTTTGGCGGCCCGTTCCTGGCCGGCGCGGCCTTCAGCGCGGCCGATGCGTTCTTCGCGCCGGTGGCGTTCCGCCTGCAGGGCTACGGCCTGTCGCTGGCGGACCCGCAGGCGGAAGCCTACGCGCAGCGCCTGCTGCAGCTGGAGCCGATGCGGCAGTGGTACGAACAGGCGCTGGCCGAGGATTTTCGCGACCTGCCGCATGACGAGGAAATCACCACTTGGGGCACGGTGGTCGAGGACCTGCGGGTGCCGGCAGCCGGATAACCCGGACGCCGCACGCCGTGGTTCAGGCGCGCATCGCCCGGTTCCATGGCATACGCAGCAGCACGTGGGCCAGGCCGCAGAAGCCGGACACGCCGGCAAACAGCAGGCCGGCGCCGAGGAAGCCGGTCAGCAGCAGGAACCAGGGCGAGACCGTCGCCGCCAGCGTGCTGCCGGCCAGCAGCAGCACGCCCACGGCGATCTGCACCTGGCGGTTCAGTTCCAGCGGCGCCCCGGCTTCGCGCACCACTGGCAGCCCGGCCTGTTTCCACGCATTGATGCCACCGTCCAGCAGCAGGACCTCGCGACCGCCGGCCGCGGCTTCCAGCGCGGCGGCATTGGCCCGGGTACGCATGCCGGAGCGGCAGTGGAAGACCACGGTGCTGGCGGCGGCGTCGCGCAGCTGCGGCGCGGCCTGAAGCCGGTCCAGCGGAACGCAGCAGGCGCCGCTGATGCGTTCGCGCGCATGTTCGTCCGGCGCGCGGATATCGACCAGCAATGCGCCCTGTTCCAGCAGCGAACGGGCGGTGCGGGCATCGATGGTTTTCATGGGGAATCCCTCAGGGGCAGAACACGGACTTGAGCGCGCCCACCAGCGTGGCCACGCGCGGATCGGCGATGCGGTAGTAGACGGCCTGGCCTTCGCGCCGGCAGTCGACCAGGCCGTCGGCGCGCATCCGCGCCAGGTGCTGCGACAGCGCCGACTGGCTCAGGTCCACCTGCTCCAGCAGCTGGCCAACGCCCAGCTCGCCATGGCCGACCAGCAGGCACAGCACCAGCAGGCGCTGCTCGTGGCCGAGCGTGCGCAGCATGGCGGCCGCCTCGGCGGCGCCTTGCTGCATGAAGGCGAGGTCCTTGCGGGAGATGGCTGGGCTCATGCGGCCATTATATGAGCATTGCCTAATTTAGCAATCGATAATATTCTCGCTGCACATCCTACTGCCGGAGGCCAGCATGAACGCCGCCAACTACACCGAACTGACCCGTGACATCTCGCGCAACCTCACCGCGCTGCGCACCCACAATGCCGACGTGATGCAGGGCTTTGGCGCGCTGGCCAAGGCGGCGATGGCGCCGGGCGCGCTGGACGAGAAGACCAAGGAACTGATCGCCATGGCCATCGGCGTGGCCAACCGCTGCGACGGCTGCCTCGGCTTCCACGCCAAGGCGCTGGTGCGCCTGGGCGCCACCCCGGAGGAGTTCCGCGAGATGCTGGGCGTGGCGGTCTACATGGGTGGGGGGCCGTCGCTGATGTACGCCGCCAATGCCCAGGCTGCCTACGACGAGTTCCGCAAGGCGGCCGAAGCGGCCTGAGCGGTTCGCCCGGGTTGCCGGGCGCGGCCGATTCCGCTCCGGCTTCCCCGGCCCTGCTTCCGGCGTGGCCTGCCCGGCGCGTCGCGACGGGGCGCTACCGGGCGGTGCCGCATGCGCCAGACCGCCGCCGCCGCGTTAACCTCGACGCCATGTCGTCGTCGCCACTTCCGCCACGGCAGGTCCAGGCAGGTCCCAGCGAGCAGACGGTGCTGGTCGTCTCCATCGGCGTGACCCTGCTGGTCGCGGCGCTGGGGATCGTGTTCGGACTGCTGTCCCGCTCCTTCGCCATCGTCTTCGATGGCGTGTACTCGCTGGTGGACGTGCTGATGACGGTGGTCACCCTGCTGGTGGCGCGGCTGATCGCCGCGGCCGATGCCGGCGGGCCGCAGAACCGGCGCCTGGTCGAGCACTTCAGCATGGGCTTCTGGCACCTGGAGCCGATGGTCCTGGCCTGCAGCGGGCTGATGCTCACCAGCGCGGTGCTGTACGCCCTGATCAACGCGGTGCACAGCTTCATCGAGGGTGGCCGCGTGCTGCACTTCGGCCACGCCATGCTGTATGCCGGCGTCACCCTGGTGGCCTGCATCGTGATGTCGGTCTACCAGCTGCGCGCGAACCGCCGCCTGAAGTCGCAGCTGGTGGCGCTGGATGCGAAGGCCTGGATGATGTCCGGCGCGATCACCACCGCGCTGCTGCTGGCGTTCGCCATGGGCGGCATGCTGCAGGGCACGCCGCTGGAGCGCTGGACGCCCTACATCGATCCGGGCGTGCTGGCGCTGGTGTGCCTGCTGATCCTGCCGCTGCCGCTGGGCACGATCCGCCGCGCGCTGGAGGACATCCTGCTGGTGACTCCGCAGGACCTGCGCCTGCACGTGGACGAGGTCGCGCGCCAGGTGGTGGAGGAGGAGGGCTTCCTCGACTTCCGCGCCTACGTGGCCCGGGTCGGGCGTGGCCGCCAGATCGAGCTGCACTTCATCGTGCCGCCGGGCCTGCCACCGCGCACGCTGGAGTCATGGGACCGGCTGCGCGACCGCATTGGTGATCGCATTGGCGGGGACCCGCACCAGCGCTGGCTCACCATCGCCTTCACCACGGACCTGGAGTGGGCCGAGTAGTCCCCCGACGCGACCGGTACGCGGGTAGCCATCTGCAAAAAAAGAAGGGCCGGCAATGCCGGCCCCTCGTTGGTCGCTGCCGGCCTGCTCAGCCGCGGCGCAGGTTCTTCAGCGCATCGGCCATGGCGCTGTTGAACGGCGCGGCCTGCTGAGGCGCACGCGCCGGGTTGCCGCCACGGCCACCGCGATCGCCGCCGCGCGGGCCGTTGCGCTGGTCGCGGTCGCCGCCACGCGCATCGCGCGCGCTGGCCTGGCCCGGCTCGTCGCTGAGGCGGCAGGTCAGGGCGATGCGCTTGCGCGCCACGTCCACCTCCAGCACCTTCACCTTGACGATGTCGCCGGCCTTGACCACGTCGCGCGGATCCTTGACGTAGCGCTCGGACAGGGCGGAGATGTGGACCAGGCCGTCCTGGTGCACGCCGATGTCCACGAACGCGCCGAACGCGGCGACGTTGCTGACCACGCCTTCCAGGATCATGCCGGGCCTGAGGTCCTTGATGTCCTCCACGCCCTCGGCGAACTTCGCCGCCTTGAACTCCGGGCGCGGGTCGCGGCCGGGCTTCTCCAGCTCCTTGAGGATGTCGCGCACGGTCGGCACGCCGAACTTCTCGTCGGTGAACTGCTCGGGCTTGAGCGAGCGCAGGAAGGCGGTGTCGCCGATGATCTGCTTCACCTCGCGGCCGGTGCCGGCGAGGATGCGCTCGACCACCGGGTAGGCCTCCGGGTGCACCGCCGAGGCGTCCAGTGGCTGCTCGCCGCCGTTGATGCGCAGGAAGCCGGCGCACTGCTCGAAGGTCTTCTCGCCCAGGCGCGGCACCTTCAGCAGCGCCTTGCGCGAGGGGAAGGCGCCGTTCTGGTCGCGGTAGGCGACGATGTTCTCGGCCACGGTCGGGGTCAGGCCCGACACGCGCGCCAGCAGCGCGGCCGAGGCGGTGTTCACGTCCACGCCGACCGCGTTCACGCAGTCCTCGACCTTGGCGTCCAGTGCGCGCGCCAGGCGGAACTGGTCCACGTCGTGCTGGTACTGGCCCACGCCAATGGCCTTGGGCTCGATCTTGACCAGCTCGGCCAGCGGATCCTGCAGGCGGCGGGCGATCGACACCGCGCCACGCAGCGACACGTCCAGGTTCGGGAATTCCCTGGCGGCCAGCTCGGAGGCCGAGTACACCGAGGCGCCGGCCTCGCTGACCACGACCTTCTGCATCTTCAGTTCCGGCGCCAGCTTCAGCAGCTCGCCGGCCAGCTTGTCGGTCTCGCGCGAGGCGGTGCCGTTGCCGATCGCGATCAGCTGCACGCCGTGGGCCACGCACAGCTTCTTCAGCGTGGCCAGCGACTGGTCCCACTGCCGCTTGGGCTCGTGCGGGTAGATGGTGTCGGTGGCCACCAGCTTGCCGGTGGGATCGACCACCGCCACCTTCACGCCGGTGCGCAGGCCCGGGTCCAGGCCCAGCACCGCCTTCGGGCCGGCCGGGGCGGCCAGCAGCAGGTCCTTGAGGTTGTCGCCGAACACCGCGATGGCCTCCGCCTCGGCCTTCTCGCGCGCCTGGTTGAACAGGTCCAGCAGCAGGTGCATGTGGATCTTGGCGCGCCAGGCCAGGCGGCAGGCGTTGCGCAGCCAGGCGTCGGCGGGGCGGCCGCGGTCCTCGATCCCGGCGTGGCGGGCGATGCGGCCCTCGGCGTAGGCGTGGCCGGCCTCGGCGTCGGCGCCCGGCTCCAGGTCCAGCTGCAGGAACTCCTCGCGGCGGCCGCGGAACAGCGCCAGCAGGCGGTGCGAGGGGATCTTCGCCAGCGGCTCGGCGTGGTCGAAGTAGTCGCGGTACTTCTCGCCGGCGGTCTCCTTGCCTTCGACCACCTTCGAGCGGATCTGGCCATTGGCCTCCAGCCAGGAGCGCAGCTCGCCCAGCAGGGTGGCGTCCTCGCCCCAGCGCTCGATCAGGATCGCGCGCGCGCCCTCCAGCGCCGCCTTGGGGTCGGCCACGCCCTTGTCGGCGTCGACGAACTGCGCGGCGAACTCCTCCGGGACGCGGGTCGGATCCTCGAGCAGGCCGTTGGCCAGCGGCTCCAGCCCGGCCTCGCGCGCGATCTGGGCGCGGGTGCGGCGCTTGGGCTTGTACGGCAGGTACAGGTCCTCCAGGCGCGACTTGCTGTCGGCCGCCTCGATCTCCGCACGCAGTTCGTCGGTCAGCTTGCCCTGCTCGGCGATGCTGGCCAGGATCGCGGCGCGGCGCTCCTCCATCTCGCGCAGGTAGGCCAGGCGCACCTCGAGGTTGCGCAGCTGGGTATCGTCCAGGCCGCCGGTGACTTCCTTGCGGTAGCGCGCGATGAACGGCACGGTCGCGCCCTCGTCGAGCAGCGCGACGGCGGCCTGCACCTGCTGCGTCTGCGCGCCGATTTCCTCGGCGATGGTCTGGGCGATCTTGCGCGCGAGCGCGGGGGAAATCTCGGTCATGGACTGCGGTTTTCGCGAGGAAAGAGTCGGAAAACCGATTGTCGCCCCCTGCCGCCGGCGATGTAAGCCGTTGACAAGCGCCGCGCGCGCAGTCCCGGTCCGGCTCAGTCCCCGCCCATCGCCGCCGCGCGGGCGCGCGCCCCGGCCAGGGTGGGCACGCCCATGCGCAGCCGCTCGGCGTCGTCGACCGCGTCCTCGTCAACCGGGGAAAGCTCCAGCGCTCCGTCCTTCCCGGCCTGGTACTGGGTGCCGTACCACTGCGGCTGGCCGCGGTGCAGCAGCAACCGGTCCCAGGCCGCGGCGGTCAGCCAGCGCGCGGCGCTGCGTTGCGGGTCCAGGGTTGCCGAAACCTACGCCAGGGCCAGCGCCGTGCGGTAGTCGTCATCGCTTTCGCCGTGCTGGAACAGGATGCCGGCGCGGAAGTAGTCGGTGGCCGTGCGCAGCTGCCCGGCGCGCAGCAGCGCCAGTACCTCGGCGCGGTGGGCACGGTCGTGCTCGCGCTGGATGTCCCAGTCGATGTCGTCGCGGCTGCGGGCGGCCTGGTCGGCCGCGTAGATCGCTGCCAGGCGCGGGTTGTCAGCGGGGGCGGCGGGGTCGTCCGCCATGGCCGGGCCGGCGATCGCCAGCCCGAGCATCGTGCAAAGCAACAGCCTGCGCATGCAGCCTCCCTGTCGGCACGTGGACGCGCCGACAGGGAGGTGGCCGGGCTTACAGCCCCATTTCCCGCAGCACGTGCGGGGCAGGGTAGACCTTTTCCATCAGCCAGCGCATGTAGCGCATGTCCACGTGGACGGCGCGCTTGTAGCGCGGGTCGAACCACCAGCTGGCGCTGACCGCTTCCCAGTTGCTGTCGAAGTTCAGGCCGATCAGCTCGCCGCGGGCGTTGAGCACCGGCGAGCCGGAGTTGCCGCCGGTGGTGTCCAGGTTGGTGAGGAAATCCACGGTCTGGGTGCCCAGCTCCGGATCGGCGGTGTGGCCGAAGTCGCCGGCGGCGATCGCGTCCAGCAGCGGCTGCGGCGCGTCGAACGGCACCTGGCCGGTGTGCTTCTCGACGATGCCGGCCACGGTGGTGACCGGGGCGTAGCTCACCGCGTCGCGCGGCTGCAACGGCGCGAGCTTGCCGTAGCTGACGCGCAGGGTGCCGTTGGCATCCGGGTACAGGGCGCGGCCCTGGGCCTTGCGCCAGGCGGCCAGCGCGCGCATGTACGCCGGGCGCAGGCGCAGCTGCTCGCCCTCGCTGGTCTTGCGCACGTTCTCCAGGCGGATCTGCGCCGGGACCAGGCGCGCGGCCAGGGCCAGCAGCGGATCGGCCGGCAGCGCCTTGCCCTCGCGCGCGGCGGCGAAGGCGTCCAGGCGCGCCTGCTCGTCACCCAGGCCGGTGCCGGCGTACAGCGCATCCAGCGCCTGCGCCAGCGCCTCAGGGGTGCGCCCGAAGGCGGCGTCGAACTCGGCCACGCGCTGCGCGTCCGGCAGCTGCTGGTAGCGGCCCAGCAGCTCGCGCAGCAGGGCCTTCTCCACCTCCGGGTGGAAGCGGCGCTGCACCTGGCGCAGCTGGCCCTCGATCAGGGCCAGGTCGCGTGCCTGGTAGCCGGGGGCACGCGCGGCGTCGGGCTTGCCGGCCTCGATCCGCAGCCGCTCCAGCACCAGGGCCGAACGCAGCAGCTGGCTCTGCGAGGTGGCCACGCCCAGCAGCAGGTCGCGCTCGCGCATGGCGTTGTCGCGCTCCAGCACCTCGGCCAGCGCGTCGATCTCGCGGCGCTCGGCAGCGGGGGTTGCGGCCAGCATCGCCTGCTCGTCGGCCGTGCGCTGGCGCACCGCGTCGCTGCGGCGCAGGCCTTCCAGCTCGCCGGCGGCGCGCTTGCGGTTGTTCTTCAGGCCCTGCAGCTGCGAGGCGTACAGGGTGCGGGCGCGGGCGTCCTCGCGGCCGGCCTGCTCGATCACCGCGATCAGCGCGTCGAACAGCTCCACGCGCGCCGGCAGGGTCCACTCCACCTGGCGCGCGAACTCGGCCGCGGTGCGGTGGCGGTAGGTCACGCCCGGGTAGCCGGCGAGCATGGCGAAGTCGCCGACCTTCGGCCCGGTGGCCGAGACCTGCAGGTGCGAGGGCGGGTTGTAGGGCACGTTGTCCGGCGAATACGCGGCCGGCTTGCCGTCCTTGCCGACGTAGGCGCGCAGGATGGTGAAGTCGCCGGTGTGGCGCGGCCACATGAAGTTGTCGATCTCGTCGCCGTAGTTGCCGATGGCGCGCGGCGGGGCGTAGACCAGGCGCAGGTCGCGCAGCTCCAGCTGGCGGATGCGGTAGAAGTCGCTGCCGGCGTACATGGCCGCCACCGAGCAGCGGATGCCCGGCTCCTGTTCGCATTCGGAGACGATGCGCTTGGTCGCCGCCTCCACCGCCTCCTGGTAGGCGCGGCCCTTGCGGCCGCGGGTGCCGGCCAGGACCTGGTCGGTGACCCTGTCGAAGCCGACCGTCACCAGCACGCGGAAGTCCGGGTTGGCCGGCAGTTCCTCGGCGCGGGTGGCGGCGACGTAGCCGTTGTCGATCAGGTTGCGCTCGGGCGTGGAGTTGTACTGGATCACGCCGAAGGCGACGTGGTGGTTGGTCAGCACCAGGCCGTCGGCGGACACGAACGCGCCGGTGCCGCCGCCGGCACGCACCACCGCGTTGAGCGGGGCGGCGGTCAGGTCGGCCAGCTGCGCCGGATCGCCGGCGTAGCCTGCCTCGCGCAGGGCGCCGGCCAGCTGCGGCAGCTGCGAGGGCATCCACATGCCTTCGTCGGCGCGCGCGGGCGCGGACAGGGCGGTAAGGCAGGCCAGGGCGAGGCCGGCGAGCGCGGCGGGTCTTGCTTTGGACATCTGGGGATCCAGCTGGGAAACGAACCGGGGACGGTAGCCGCGCGCGCCGCGCGCGACAACCGCCGCAGGTCACGGATCAGCGTTCGTGGCGCCAGTTGACCGAGCCGCGGGTCTCCACCGTGGACGACTCGATCTCCAGGTCGAAGCCACGCCGCAGCAGGTACTTGAGGATCAGCACCTGGCCGCTGCCGACCAGCGACACGCCGTAGCCGACGTACAGCTTGGGCGACAGGTACTTGCCCACGCCCACCACCGAACCGCCCAGGGCGCGCGACTGGGTCACGCCGGCGTCGTCGAAGCCCAGGCGCGAGCCCAGCTGCGCCGCCAGCAGGCCGGTGCCGGCGGACATCGCCGCCGAGGCCGCGGTCACCTGGTTGGCCTGGTCGCGGGTGGCGCCTTCCAGGCTGCGGCCCAGCATCAGGTAGGCCAGGGCCTCGGACTGCGGCATGCCCGGGTTGGACCACACCTCCACCCGCGGGGTGGTGGCGTTGCCGGTGACGTCGATGCCGGCGGTGACGTCGCCGACGCGGCGCTCGGCGCGCAGGTTCACCCGCGGGTCGCTGACCCGGTTGTTGCTCCAGGTCATCTGTCCGCGGGTGATCTGCAGCTCCTGGCCGTAGGCCTCGTACTTGCCGCCCACGTCCAGGGCGCCGGTGGCGGTCATCTCGCGGCCGGGGCGGGCGCGCACCTGCAGGCGCCCGGCGAGGGTGCCGGTGAGGCCGTAGCCGCTCAGGCGCACGTCCTCGCCCAGCACCAGGGCCAGGTCCAGGTCCAGCGGCGCCTCGGCGGTTTCCTCCGGGTCCACCGGGTCCAGCACCACCACGTCCTCGGAGATCTCCGCGCCCTGCTCGAAGCGTTCCAGGTCGATGCGCGCACTGGGCACGCCGACCTCGCCGGTCAGGACCATGGTCGGCCCGTCCATGCTGAAGCGCAGGTCGGGATTGGCCACCGCGTGCAGCATCGGGGTGTCGGCGATCAGCACGTCCTGGCCGCGGATGGCCAGCTGCAGCGGCGTGGCCTGGCCGTACCAGGACAGGCCGCCGTCCACCCGCAGCGTGCCTTCGCCGGAGCGCATCGAGGCCTCGATGCGCGCCGAGCCGTCCGGCTGCGCGTCGAGCATGCCGCGGCCCTCGCTCAGCACCAGGCCCAGCGCCGGCAGTTCGCCCTGGAAGTCCTCCAGCAGCAGCTGTCCGCCCAGCGCCGGCGCGGCGCGGGTGCCGCGCAGGCTCACGTGGCCGCGCAGCACGCCGCGCGGCCGCACCAGGTCCGGCGAGAACAGCTCCAGCCAGAACAGGCGCGACATGTAGGTGTAGATCTCGCCGTTGAGCGGCGAGCCGGGATCCCAGCCGGTGGCCACCCGGGCATCGATGTAGCCGTCGCCGGAGAAGCCGCTGCCGAGGCGGCCGCTGATCTGGCGCGGGTCGAACTCCACGTCCAGGCTGAAGTGGTCGTAGCGCACCAGCTCGCGGCGGGTGCGGTCGCCCAGGCGCAGGCCGCCCTCGAGCGAGGCCAGGTGCACGCCGCCGCTCCAGCGCCCGCCCTGCGGGCGCAGGTCGGCGTCCAGCGACAGCTCGCCGCGCAGCACCAGCGAGCGGCCCTCGTTCTTGGGCAGCCACGGCTGGACCAGGGTCAGCGGCAGGCGGTCGCTGTGCAGCTGCAGGCCGCGGCGCGGCCAGTCCGCTTGCGCGCACAGCGCGGCGTCGCCGTCGGCGCCGGTGGTGGCAAGACAGGCCGGCTGCAGCTGGAAGCGTTCGCCGGCCTGGCTGAAGGCGGCGGGCTCCCGCAGCGCCCAGGCGCTGCCGCGCGCCGGCGCGATCCGCAGCCGCTCGAGCGTGCCCTGCCAGCCGTTGCCGCGTTCGCGCAGCTGCGCGGACAGGACGATGCCGGCGGCCTCCGGGCTGTCGACCTCGGCGTCCAGGTGCAGGTCGGCGACCGCGCCGCGGGCGTGCACGTCGATGCGCTGGATCGCCAGCCCGGCCTCGATGTCGCGCGCCAGCAGGCGCAGGTCGCCGTCGCGGCCGCGCCAGGGCAGGCGCCCGCGCAGCGACAGCGAGGCGGCGCGCCAGTCGTCCCATTGCAGGCCCATGCCCTGCAGGTCGGCGTCCAGGTCCGGCGTGGCCCGCGGGCCGCGCAGGCGCAGGCTGCCCTGCAGGCTGCCGGCGGTGCCGGGCAGCAGGTCGTCCAGGCGCAGCGGCTGCAGCCGGGCCTGCACGTCGATCCGGTCGCCAACCAGGCCGCTGGCCTGCACCCGGCTGCCGCCCAACGCCAGTTCCAGCGCGCCATTGCCGGCCTCGCCCTGCAGCTGGAAGCGGCCGCGGCCGTCCAGCGGGCGCCCGCGCAGGCGGCCGCCGAGGTCCTCCAGCACGAAGCTGGCGTCGAAGCCGTCGGCCGGCTGCCCCGGCGCGGCGCGCTCGCGGCCGTTGCTGGCCAGGCGGCCGTTGACGTTGCCGTCCCAGCCGGGGACGAAATAGCCCGGATCGAAGCCGTCCAGGCGCAGCGCCAGGTCCCAGGCCAGCACCGGATCCCAGCTGGCCTGGCCCTGCGCCTCCAGGGTGCCGGTGGGCATGCGCGCGCGCAGCGCATGGATGCGCGCGCTGCCGGCATCGCCGCGCACGTCCAGCTGCAGGCTGGCGCGGTCGCTGCCGCGCTGCAGGCCGGCATCGCCGTAGGCGGCCCACAGCGTGGTGCTGCCGGCCAGGCCCAGGGCGGCGTCGATGCCTACCGCCGGCGCGTCCGGCTCGGCCGGCTGCAGGCGGATGCCCTCGGCATTGAGCGCGAAGCGGAAGCGGCCCTCGTCGGGATTGGTGAAGTCGGCGCGGCCGCGCAGCCGCACCTGGCCTTCGAGCAGCTGCAGCACCAGCGGCTCGACTTCCAGCACCTGGTCCTCCAGCCGCACGTGCGAGGGCGCGACCACCACGTCCTGGCCGGCCACGCGCGCGCGGCCGGAGATGTCGGCCGCGCCGCCGCTGCCGTCGGCCTGCAACTCGAACGCCAGCGGCTCGTCCATCGGCGCGGCGCCGGTGAACAGGCCCGGATCCAGGCCTTCGCTGCGCGCGCGCAGCTGCCAGGCCGGCGCGTCGGCGTTGCCGCCCAGGCCCAGGGTGGCGCGCAGCGGCTGCGGCGCGCGCCCGCCGATGCCCACTTCCATGCGCGACAGGTCGCCGCGCGCGATCAGCCCCAGCCGCGCCGGCACCCCGCCGTCGGTGGCGGGGAACACCGCGGTGGCCAGCAGGTCGCTGCGGTAGTCCTCGGCCGGCACGTAGTCGCCGTGCACCGCGAACAGGCCCAGGTCGCTGTCCACCTGCAGGTGTTCGGCGTGCAGGCGGCCGTTGGCGATGTCGATGCCGCCGCGCAGTCTGCGGATGTCGATCACCGGCTCGCCGCCGGAGCTCACGCGCAGGCCGTCGACCATGATCGCGTCGGCCTGGATCGCCAGTGGCATCTCGATCGCCGGCAGCGACTCCGGCCAGCTGGGCAGCTCGAACGGTTCGTCGCTGCGTGCCAGGTTGAGGGTGGCGTCCTCGAGCACGAACGCATCCAGGCGCAGGCGCCTGCCCAGCAGCGGGCGGATGTCGGGATCGAGCACCGCCCGGCGCGCGGTGAACCGGTAGTCCTGGTAGCGGAATTCGAGGCCATGCAGGACCAGCGGACCGGCGACCGGGCCCTCGGCGCGCTCCCAGGTCAGCGCCGAGTCCACCGGCAGGCGCGAGACGATCTGCGCCAGCAGCACGTCGCGCCCGGCCACGGTCTGCAGCAGCCAGTACACGGCGACCAGCACGGCCAGCACCAGCGCCAGCACGCCCAGGCCGGACCAGGCCCAGAAGCGGCGGCGCCGGTAGAAGCGCGGGCGGCGCGGCGGCGGGGCGGGGGCGTCGGTCGTGCTCACAGGTTGGCCCCCAGGCTCAGGTAGATCTGGAAGCTGGAATCAGGGTCGTCCAGGCCATGGGCGATGTCGATCCGCACCGGACCCACCGGCGAACGCCAGCGCGCGCCGATGCCCACGCCCACGCGCGGGTTGAAGTCGCCGTCGAAGGCATCGCCGGCGTCGACGAAGGCCGCGCCGCCCCAGGGGCCGCCCTTGAAGTAGTGCTCGTACTCGACCGAGGCGGTGACCACCCGGCGCGCGCCGAGGGCGAAGTTGTCCGGCGGCGGGGTACGCGGGCCGACCTCGCGCCAGGCGTAGCCGCGGATGCTGCGGTCGCCGCCGGCGAAGAAGCGCAGGCTGGGCGGCATCGCCACCAGTTCGCCGGTCCAGGTGGTGCCGGCCTCGCCGCGCACGATCAGGCGGTCGGCCACGCCGAACGGGCGGTACCAGGTGCCGCTGCCGTGCAGCTGGATGAAGCTGGTGTCCGAGCCCACGTTCTCCACGCCACCGCGCACGGCCAGGGTGCCGCTGAGGCCACGGCGCGGGAACAGGCGGTCGTCCACGTCGACGTAGGTGGCGCTCAGTTCCGGGTAGACCAGGGTGGAATAGGTGTACAGGCGCGAGCCGGTGGCCGTGTCCATGTCGTAGCTCCAGCGCTCGCGCAGCGCGTTGAGCGAGGCCACCGCGGTCCAGCGCTCGCTGATCTCGCCGCTGCGGCTGGCCACCAGCTTCACGTTGCGCAGGTCGATGTAGTCGGTCTGCTCGTCGTAGAAGCCGATCGAGAAGCCGTACCAGCCGTCCAGCCAGGCGAACGCGGGGACCCGGTACTGGGTGAGGAAGCTCTTGCGCTTCTGCGCCCAGTCCAGGTCCCAGTTGAGCTTGTGCCCGCGGTCGTTGACGTAGCGCCGCTCCACGCCCAGGCGCACGCCGGTGCCGCTTTCGGTGCCGTACGAGAGGCCGGCGGTGTAGATGTTGCGCTTGGCCATCACCAGGTTGACGTCCACCGGCACGCGCAGGTCGTCGCTGGCTTCCTCCGGCTTGGGCTGGATGTCGATCGCGCTGAAGTAGTCCAGCCGCACCAGCGACTCGCGCAGGCGGTCGAGCTTGCCCTCGTGGTAGTAGCTGCCTTCCTCCCAGGTCACCAGCTTCTCCAGCAGGCCGGGCCGGAAGTAGTCCTGGTGGAAGGTGGTCGGGCCCATGTCGTAGCGGAAGCCGCTGTCCCAGACCAGGTCGACGTCGGCCGCGGCCTCGGCGCGGCTGACCCGCACCTCGCGGGTGAGGAAGTCGGCGTCGAAGTAGCCGCGTTCGGCCAGGCGCCGGGTGATGCCGTCCTTGTGTTCCTCGTACAGGGCGTGGTCGAAGCGCTCGCCCGGGCGCGGGCGGAAGCCGGCCAGGTCTTCCTGCAGGTAGTGGTCCTCGCCGCCGGGGCCGGCGATATCGACCCGGAAGTCGCGCACCTGCACCGGCTGGCCCTTGTCGATGCGCAGGGTGACGGTGATCCGGTCCTGCTCGTCGCGGACCGAGTCGACCTCGATGCTGGGCGAGTAGTAGCCGAACGGCTCCAGCGCGCGGCGGGCGTCGCGCTCGGCGTTGAGCAGCAGCAGCTCCAGCCGCGACTCGCCCTGTTCCTTGCCCAGCACGTCGTTCAGGCCCAGCGACAGGCGCACGTTCTGCTCGATCGCCGGGTCCTTCTCCAGGCCGTCGATCTCGATCTTGCTGATGGTGCCGCGCGCCAGCGCCAGCGACGGCGCCAGGGCCAGGAGCAGGAGGGGCAGGCAGGCTTGGACGCGACGTGGAAGCGGCATCGGCGCAGGATACCGGGATCGCGCCAAGGCGGCCTGAAGGGCCGCGTACCGCCGGCCGCGAACCCCGCGGCCGGCAATGGAGGCGGTGGCGCGCGGCGGGGCCGCCACGCGCCGCGGGGATCAGGCCGACAGGTGCCCGATCGCGGCCACCGCGCCGAAGCGGTCGGCCAGGCGCTTGAGCAGGGCCAGGCGGTTGCCGCGCACGGCCGGGTCCTCGGCGTTGACCATCACCTGGTCGAAGAACGCATCCACCTGCGGCCGCACTTGCGCCAGGCGCTCGAGCACGCGCACGTAGTCGTGCTGCCGCAGCGGGCCGTCGGTCTCGGCCAGCGCCGCCTCCACCGCCTCGCCCAGGGCGCGCTCGGCGTCCTCGGCGAACAGCGCCGGGTCGGTCGCCTCTGGAATGGCGATGTCGGCCTTCTTCAGGATGTTGCCGATGCGCTTGTTGGCCGCGGCCAGGGCATCGGCCTCCGGCAGCGCGGCGAAGGTGCCGATCGCGGCGATGCGGGTGTCGAAGTCGGCCAGCGAGGCCGGGCGCAGCTCCGCCACCGCGTTGAAGTGCGCGGCGGGCACGCCCTTGTCGGCGTAGTAGCCGCGCAGGCGGTCGAGGATGAAGTCGTACAGCTCGGCCGGATCGGCCGACGCGGTGGCGCCGTCCTTGCCGGCCGGCAGCGGGCCGATCGCCTGCGCCGCCCTTTCCAGCAGTTCCTTCAGCGACAGTTCGAAACCGGACTCGATCAGCGTACGCGCCAGGCCCAGCGCATTGCGGCGCAGGGCGAACGGATCCTTGTTGCCGGTCGGCTTCAGGCCCGCGGCGAAACCGCCGGCCAGGGTGTCGGCGCGTTCGGCAATCGCCAGCACCTGGCCCAGGCGCGAGCCGGCGATGGCGTCGCCGGAGAAGCGCGGCATGTAGGCCTCGTCGATCGCCAGCGCCACTTCCTGCGGCTCGCCCGCGGCCAGCGCGTAGTGGCGGCCGGCGATGCCCTGCAGTTCCGGGAACTCGTTGACCATGCGGCTCTGCAGGTCGTTCTTGCCCAGCTCGGCGGCACGGCGCGCCTGCGCCGGATCGGCGCCGACCTGGACGGCGATGGCCTCGGCCAGCGTGGCCACGCGCGCGACCTTGTCGGCCACCGTGCCCAGCTTGGCCTGGTAGGTGACGGTCTTCAGGCCCTCGCCCATGGCCACCAGGCCCTGCTTGAGGTCCTCGTCGAAGAAGAAGCGGGCGTCGGCGAAACGCGGGCGGATCACGCGCTCGTAGCCCTTGCGCACCTCGGCCACGTCGCGCGACTCGATGTTGGCGGTGCCGATGAAGTACTCGGTCAGCTTGCCGGCCGCGTCCAGCACCGGGAAGAACTTCTGGTTGATCTCCATCGTCTCGATCAGCGCTTCCTGCGGCACGGCCAGGAAGTCGCGCTCGAAGCTGCACAGCACCGCCGCCGGCCATTCGGTCAGGCACACCACCTGCTCGAGGTTGTCCTCGGTGATGCGCGCGCTGCCGCCGGCCTGGGCCGCGGCCTGTTCGGCCTGCTCGACGATGCGGGCGCGGCGCTCGGCCGGATCGACCAGCACCTTCGCCGCGCGCAGCGCTTCCACGTACTGGCCCGGCGCGGCGATCTCCACCGGGCCATTGGCCTCGAAGCGGTGGCCGCGGCTGCTGCGGCCGGCGGCCACGCCCAGCACCTGCGCCGGCACCACCTCTTCGCCCAGCAGCAGCACCAGCCAGTGCACCGGACGGGCAAAGGCGTAGTCATGGCCGCCCCAGCGCATCGGCTTGGGTACCGGCATCCCGGCGATGGCCTCGGCCAGCACCTCCGGCAGCAGCTCGGCGGTGCGCGCGCCCGGCTTCACCGAGCGGTGCACGAAACGCTCGCCCTTGGCGTCGCTGGTGCGTTCCAGCGTGGTCCACTCGACCCCGGCCTTGGCGGCGAAGCCTTCCAGCGCGCGGGTCGGCTTGCCCTCGGCGTCCAGGGCGATGTTCAGGTACGGGCCCAGCACTTCCGAGCGCTGCTCGGGTTGCTCGGTGCCCACGCCCGGCAGCAGCACCGCCAGCCGGCGCGGGGTGTACAGCGGGCGCGCGCCGGTGGCGTCCACCGCCACGCCGCGCTTCTGCAGCGCGGCCACGACGCCGTCGAAGAAGGCCTGCGCCAGGCCCGGCAGCGCCTTGACCGGCAGCTCCTCGGTGCCCAGTTCGATCAGCAGGGGAAGTTGCGTGCTCATGGATGTTCCTGTGGTGGATGCGGCGGCCGGGAAGGGGGCGCGGTCACGCGCCGTTCTTCAGTCCCGGGAAGCCGAGCTTCTCGCGCTGGGCGTAGTAGGCCTGGGCCACGGCCTGGGCCAGGGTGCGCACGCGCAGGATGTAGCGCTGGCGCTCGGTCACCGAGATGGCGCGGCGCGCGTCCAGCAGGTTGAAGGTGTGGCTGGCCTTGCACACCTGCTCGTAGGCCGGCAGCGGCAGCTGCGCCTCGACCAGCTTCAGCGCCTCGCGCTCGCAGGCGTCGAAGCGGTGGAACATCTCGGCCACGTCGGCGTACTCGAAGTTGTACGCGCTCTGCTCGACCTCGTTCTGGTGGTACACGTCGCCGTAGGTCACCGGGCCCTGCGGGCCGATGGTCCAGACCAGGTCGTAGACGTTGTCCACGTTCTGCAGGTACATGCATAGCCGCTCGAGGCCGTAGGTGATCTCGCCCAGCACCGGGCGGCACTCCAGGCCACCGGCCTGCTGGAAGTAGGTGAACTGGGTCACCTCCATGCCGTTGAGCCACACCTCCCAGCCGAGGCCCCAGGCGCCGAGGGTCGGCGATTCCCAGTTGTCCTCGACGAAGCGCAGGTCATGCACCTTCGGGTCGATGCCCAGCGCCTCCAGCGAGCCCAGGTACAGCTCCTGGATGTTGTCGGGGTTGGGCTTCATCACCACCTGGTACTGGTAGTAGCGCTGCAGGCGGTTGGGGTTCTCGCCATAGCGGCCATCGGTCGGACGGCGCGAAGGCTGCACGTAGGCGGCGTTCCACGGCTCCGGGCCGAGGGCGCGCAGGAAGGTGGCCGGGTGGAAGGTGCCGGCGCCGACCTCGAGGTCCAGCGGCTGGATCAGCACGCAACCCTGTTCGGCCCAGTAGGCATTGAGGGCCTGGATCAATCCCTGGAAGGTCGGACCAGTCATCGGCATTTATTGCGCTGCGGAAAAGCGGGCTAGTATAGGCCCAAGCCCCGTCCCGTACGGGTTTCCGCCGCCCCGGACCCCCCGGATCCTGCCGTGACCGACCGCGCGCCCTTCCTGATCGTGGAAACCGGCCAGCCCGTGGGCAGCCTCAAGCGCTATGGGCGCTTCCCGCACTGGATCCGGGTGGCGGCCGGCCTGGCGGCCCGGGACGTGACCGAGGTCAACGCCGAGCGCGGCGAGCCGCTGCCGGAGCCGCGCGGCCTGGCCGGGGTGATCGTGACCGGTTCGGCGGCGTTCGTGACCGATCGCGCCCCGTGGAGCGAGCGCACCGCCGGCTGGATCCGCGAGGTGGTGCAGGCGGGCACGCCGCTGCTGGGCATCTGCTACGGCCACCAGCTGCTGGCCCACGCCTTGGGCGGTGAGGTGGACTACAACCCGGCCGGGCGCGAATCGGGCACGGTGTTCATCGACCTGCACCCGCCGGCGTTCGAGGACCCGCTGTTCGCCGGCATGCCGCCGCGCTTCGCCGCCCACGCCACCCACCTGCAGACCGTGATCCGGCCGCCGGAGGGTGCGGCGGTGCTGGCCCGCTCCGAACAGGACGCCTGCCACGCCTTCCGCTGGGGGCAGGGCGCCTGGGGCGTGCAGTTCCACCCCGAGTTCGCCACCCACCACATGCGCGGCTACGTCCACGCCCGCGCCGAGTGCCTGCGCAACCACGGCCGCTGCCCGCGCACGGTGGCGCGCGAGGTCAGCGCGGCGCCGCAGGCGCGGCGGTTGCTGCGGCGATTCGTGAAGCATGCCCGCGGCCAGCACGGCGCAGGTACCCACGCCCGCGGCGCCGATCGCGGATAATTGCCCGCAGACGCGCCGCCCCCCGGCGGCGACGCACACGGAACAGGAATGGACACGATTCGCAGGCTGCCGGCTTCGGCCGGCGCGGAATGGCTGCTGGGCGGTTTCGCCCTGCTGCGCCAGGCGCCCCTGGCGCTGGGTTCGCTGGGCGCACTGTGGGGACTGCTGGGCACCCTGGTGCTGGCGGTGGCCGCCACCGTGCCGGCGCTGGGCGCGCTGGTGCAGCTGCTGGTCGCGATCGCCGGCCCGCTGCTGTTTGCCGGCCTGGTATGGGCGGTGCGCGAGGTCCAGCAGGGCCGCCCGGCGCTGCCTTCGCACCTGGGCCAGGGCGTGCGCGACGGGCACCTGCCCGGGCTGCTGGCGACCCTGCTGCCGCAGGTGGTGGCGGGCCTGCTGCTGGGCATCCTGCTGCTGGTCCTGGTCGGCCCGGAGCAGCTGCAGCGGCTGAGCGCGGTCAGCGAGGAGCTCAACGCGATGGCCGCCTCCGGCGTGCAGCCGAGCCCGGAGCAGGTGCAGGAGATGATCGCCGACCTCCCGGCCGGGCGGATCCTGCTGTGGCTGCTGCTGGGCCTGGGCCTGGCCGTGGTGGTGGCGATGACGGTGTTCGTCTCGGTGCCGCGGATCGTGTTCGACGGCCGCCCCGGCCTGGCCGCGATGGGCGACAGCCTGCGCGCCAGCCTGCACAACCTGCCGGCGCTGGCGGTGTTCTTCCTGCTGGCCGTGGTCGCCCTGTTCGCGGTCTACTTCGCGGTGATGCTGCTGGCGCTGCTGGCCCAGGCCCTGGCCGGCCCGCTGTTCGGGGCGCTGGTGGCGCAGGTGCTGCTGATGGCGGTGGTGATGCCGCTGCTGGCCGGCGCGGTGCTGGTGGCCTGGGGCCAGCTGTTCGGCCATGCCGCGCCGCCGCCGGTGCCCGGCGCGGCCGCGTCCGGCCGGCTGGAGGCCTGAGCGCGGCTCAGGCCTGGTCCGCTTCCCCGTCCTCGCCGCGGCCCAGCAGCCGGGCCGCCCAGATCCCGGCCTCGTACAGCAGGCACATCGGCACCGCCAGCAGCAGCTGCGAGACCACGTCCGGCGGGGTGATCACCGCCGCCAGGATGAAGATGCCGACGATCGCGTAGCCGCGCCCGGCACGCAGCTGGTCCGGGGTGACCCAGCCCAGCAGCACCAGGATCACCAGCGCCACTGGCAGCTCGAAGCTGGCGCCGAAGGCCAGGAAGATCACCAGCACGAAGTCCAGGTAGGCGCTGATGTCGGTCATCATCGCCACGCCCTCGGGCTTGACCGCGGCCAGGAAGCCGAACACCGACGGCAGCACCACGAAGAACGCGAACGCGCAGCCGGCATAGAACAGCAGCACCGAGGACACCAGCAGCGGCAGCGCCAGGCGCTTCTCGCGCCGGTACAGGCCCGGGGCGACGAAGGCCCAGGCCTGGTACAGCAGCCACGGCGCGCTGCCGAGCACGGCGGCGAAGAACGCCAGCTTCAGCGGGGCGAAGAACGGCGAGGCCACCTCCACCGCGATCAGCTGGCCGCCTTCGGGCAGCTTCTGCAGCAGCGGGGCAGCCAGCCAGGCGTAGAGCCGGTTGGCGAACGGCAGCAGCGCCAGCAGCAGCACCACCAGGCCGGCCAGCGCGCGCATGATCCGCGCGCGCAGCTCCAGCAGGTGCTCCATCAGCGGGCTTTCGCTGTCCGTCTCAGGAGTGGCGGGGTCCATCGCGCTCCTCGGCGGGATCGGCGGGCGGGGCGGGTTCGGTATGCGACCCGGGGGCGGGCAGCGGCGCTTCCGGGTCGGCTGCGGGCTGGGGGGCTTCCCCGGCCGGTTCCGGCGGGCGCAGGTCCGCCTCGACCTGCTGGCGCAGGCCATCCAGGCCGCTGCGCGCGGCTTCGGCTTCCTGGCGCAGGGTGGCTTCGGCCTGGCGCAGCGAATCCTGGGTCTCGCGCAGGCTGCGCTTGAGTTCCTCGGCGGCCAGCTCGCGCTCCAGCTCGGCGCGCACCGAGTACCACTGCGCGCGGGCGCGGCGCACCCACAGCCCGGCGAAGCGGGCCGCCTTCGGCAGCCGCTCCGGGCCAAGCACGACGAGGGCGACCACCGCGATCAGCAGCAGTTCGCCAAAACCGATGTCGAACATTCCGCGTACGCCGACGCGGGATCAATGCTGCGCGCGGTCGCGCTCGGCTTCGGTCTTCGATGCGTCGGTCCGCTCGTCGCCGAGCTGGCCGGCCGGCTTCTCCGGCTCGCGCATCCCTTCCCTGAAGCCCCTCACCGCCTCGCCGATGTCCTTGCCGGCACCGCGCAGCCGTTTGGTGCCGAATACCAGCAGCACCACGACCAGCACGACGATCCAATGCCCGATGCCCCAAGCGCCCATGGCTGCTCACATAGTCAAATCAACGGTCTGACAGCATAGCGCAGGCCCAGCGGAACCGGGCCGTTCCGCTGGACGGTTCAGCAATCCCGGTCAGTACGGCAGCGGCTCGCTGCGCACGCCATCGTCCACCGGCTCGAAGCCCTGGGTCGGCGCCGGGCCGGCCGGCGGCGGCGCCGGCAGGGTCTGCAGGCCCTGGGTCTGCGCCTGCGGCTGCTCGTTGGGGATGGTCACCCGGCCGACCGGGGCGGCGGCCGGGGCCGCGGTGCCGCGGGTCACGCGCGCGGCATGGGTGGCTTCCTCCAGCTGGTCGCGGAAGGCCACGATGGCGTTGCTGGGGGCAGCCTGGGCGCGGTCCTCGAACACCATGCGCGGCGTGGTCGTCGACCCGTAGACCACGGCCTGGGCGTTGCTGTCGATGCGCAGCACCGCGCCGTCCAGGGCCACGCCGGCGAACAGGCCGCGGGCGCGCGACCAGGACCAGATCTCGGCCTTGAGCTGGCCGTCGGTGGCCGCGGCGGCATTGCGGCCCACCGGGCCGGCGGCCACGGCGGCGTCGGCACCGAGGGTGAACTTGCCGTTGACCACGTTGTCGAGGCTGCGGTCGTTGCGGAACACCAGCACGATGTCCGAGGACTGCACGCCGGCCTGGAAGCCGATGCTGCCGCCGGTCAGGGTCACGAACACCGGGTTGGACCAGGTACCGTCGGCGGTCTTGACCGACATCAGGCCGTGGCCGCGGCGCCCGCCGATCACCAGGCCGGCCTTGATCGCGTCCGGGATGACCACGATCGCCTTGGCCTCGTCCAGCAGCTTGTCCGGGATCGCCTGCTCCGGGATCTTCTGGATCTCCTCCAGCACCCGCACCGCCTCGCGCGCCCGCGCGTCCTCCTCCGGGCCGGCGATGGCCGGAGCGGCCACCAGCAACAGGACGGGAAGCAGGAACTTGCTCAGTTGCGACATCGTTGGACTCCGCGAGGGTGGCCGGCGGCCACGGTTCGCCCGGAACTTAGGTTTGCGGCAATGAATCGCGCCTGAGGCGCGCTGCCCCCGCGCGGCGTCCCGGGCCGGGCCGGCGCGCGTCTGTCAGAATACGACGCCATGAACAACGCCGCCGCCACCACGCTGCTCGTGGTCAACCTGGGGACGCCGGAGGCGCCGACCGCGCCGGCCGTGCGCCGCTACCTGGCCGAGTTCCTCGGCGACCCGCGGGTGGTGTCGATCCCCGCGATCCTGTGGAAGCCGCTGCTGCATGGCCTGATCCTGCCGCTGCGCGGGCCGCGTTCGGCCGCCAACTACGCCAAGATCTGGCTGCCGGAAGGCTCGCCGCTGCTGGTCTACACCCGCCGCCTGGCCGCGCGCATGCAGGAGGCGATCCCCGAGTGGCGTGTGCTGCCGGCGATGCGCTACGGCGAGCCGGCCCTGCGCCAGCTGCTGCGCGACCTGCGCAGGCAGGGCGTGCGCCGCCTGGTGGTGCTGCCGCTGTACCCGCAGTACTCGACCACCACCACCGCCTCGGTGGCCGACGTGGTCGCCGCCGAGACCCAGGACATGGACGTGACCCTGGTCGAGGACTATTCGACCGACGCGGCCTGGGTCGAGGCCGTGGCCGCCAGCATCCGCGCCCACCGGGCGCAGGGCGGCGCAGGGCGCCACCTGCTGTTCTCCTTCCACGGCCTGCCGCAGCGGGTGGCCGATGCCGGCGATCCCTATCCGCAGCGCTGCACCGCCAGCGCCGAGGCCATCGCCGCCGCCGCCGGCCTCCAGCCCGGGCAGTGGTCCATCGGCTACCAGTCGCGCTTTGGCCGCGAGCGCTGGCTGGAGCCCTCCACCCAGGCCGAACTGGACCGCCTGGCCGCGGCCGGCGTGCGCGAGGTCGACGTGGTCTGCCCGGGCTTCGCGGTGGACTGCATCGAGACCCTGGAGGAAGTGGCCCTGGGCCTGGCCGAGCACTTCAGGTCGAAGGGCGGCCAGCTGCGCTACATCCCCTGCCTCAACGACGCGCCGGAACACGCCGCGGCCCTGGCGCGGCTGGCCCGCCACGCGGCCGGCACGGTGGAATGACCCCGGCCGAGGTCGCGCTGCCGGGCAGCTGCGGCGAGCTGGCGGCGCTGCGCGTCGAACGTCCCGGCGCGCCGAAGGTAATCGCCCTGCACGGCTGGCTGGACAACGCCGCCAGCTTCCTGCCGCTGCTGCCGCACCTGCCGCCGCTGGACCTGCTGCTGCTCGACTTCCCCGGCCACGGCCGCAGCGCGCACCTGGCGCCGGGGGCCGAGTACGTGATGGTCGCCTACGTGCACGCGCTGCTGGACGCGGCCGATGCCCTCGGCTGGGAGCGCTTCGCGATCCTGGGCCATTCCATGGGCGCGGCGGTGGCGGCGATGGCCGCGGTGGCCCAGCCGCAGCGCGTGGCCCGCCTGGCCCTGGTCGAGAACCTCGGCCCGCTGGCCGAGGACGAGGACGCCGCGCCGGCGCGCCTGCAGCAGGCGGTCTCCGCCGCGCGTGCCCGCCGCGGCAGGTCGCTGCGCGTGTTCCCGGACCTGGAGCTGGGGGTCCGCGCCCGCCTGCAGGCCGGCCCGATGCAGGAACACGCCGCGCGCCTGCTGGTGGAACGCGGCACCCGCGCGGTCGACGGCGGATACGTGTGGAGCAGCGACCCGCGCCTGACCTTGCCCGGCGCCAACCGCATGACCGAAGGCCAGGTGCGCGCCCTGCTGCGCGCGCTGGAATGCCCGCTGCACCTGCTGCATGCCCGCCGCGCCCAGCCGTACTTCCCGGAAGACGTGCGCGCGCAGCGCCTGGCCGAGGTGCCCGGGGCCGCGGTCACCGTGCTGGAGGGCGGCCACCACCTGCACATGGACCAGACCGAAGCCGTGGCCGCGGTGCTGGGCCCGTTCCTGGCCGCGGGCTGATCGCGCGCCACCGTCGACAGGGCCCGGCCCGCAGGCGAGGATGCGCCAAGGCCGTCAGGGAGAAGACCGGATGGGGCTGTACCCGCTGTTTGCCGATCTGGCCGGGCGCGAGGTGCTGGTGGTCGGCGGAGGCGAAGTGGCCGCGCGCAAGATCGCCGCGCTGCTGCGCGCCGGCGCCGAGGTGCACCTGCATACCCGCAGCATCGACCACCCTGACATCCAGGCCGCGGTGGACGCCGGCCGCATCGCCTGCCTGCACGGGGAGTTCACCCGGCCTGGCTGGACGCGGTGTGGCTGGTGGTCGCCGCCACCGACGACCACGCCTTCAACGCCGCCCTTGCCGCGGAAGCCGGGCGCCGCCGGCGCCTGGTCAACGTGGTCGACGATGCCGTCCTGTCCACCTACCAGGTGCCGGCGGTGGTGGACCGCTCGCCGCTGGTGGTCGCGATCTCCTCCGCGGGCGCGGCGCCGATGCTGGCCCGGCGCATCCGCGAGCGCCTGGAAACCCTGCTGGATCCGGCCATTGGCACGCTGGCCGGCCTGTTCGCGCGGCATCGCGAACGCATCCGCGAAGCGCTGCCGGACCTGGCCCTGCGCCGGCGCTGGTTCGAGCGCATCCTCGATGGGCGCCTGGATCCGGTGGCCGCGGACCCGCAGGCCCTGGAAGCCGCCTTCCTCGGGGAACTGGACGCGGCCGCTGCCCGCGGCGACGTGCGGGGCAGCGTGTCCGCCATCGCCGCGGTCGAGCCCGACCTGCTCACCTTGCGTGCGCTGAGGGCGCTCAACGAGGCGGACCTGATCCTGGTCGGCCCGGAGGTGCGGCCGGAAGCGCTGGAGCCGGCGCGGCGCGACGCCAGCCGGGTGGCTGCAGGGTCGGCCGACGAGGCCGCGCGCCTGGCGGTCATGCATGCCGGCGATGGAGCGCGCGTCGTCTATCTATATGCAGCGCGTGCTGGCGGCGACGGTATCGACCGCGTGGAAGCCGCTTGCGCCAATGCCGGCGTGGCTTTCCGCCGCATCCCCGGGGTGCCGGTGAAAATTCCCTGAAAATTTCCCTATTCAGGTACTTCCCAAACGCGCCGGGCACGTGCACAATGCGCGCCCTCCCGACGACACCACGGTGTTGCCGGTGGTCCGGGAAAACGGAGTGGCTTCAACACGAAGTGCTTGCGGAT
>NZ_ALIP01000164.1:0-22316 GCF_000283075.1 Pseudoxanthomonas sp. GW2 | reverse complement strand
CCCCGCCGCGTTCCGCGGCGGGACCTGGCGCGGGATGCGCCGTTTCTGCTGTTTCCGCGGCGGCCGGGTGGCCGCTCAGGCCGCGTGCTTCGGCACCAGGGCCAGCACGCGTTCCACCACCTCGTCGATGCCAAGCCCGGTCGTGTCGATGAGGACGGCGTCTTCGGCCGGCTTCAGCGGGGCGACCGTGCGCTGGGCGTCGCGGGCGTCGCGGGCGAGGATCTCCCGCAGCAGACCGTCAAAGATAACCGAAACCCCTTTTTCCTTCAACTGGTTATGGCGGCGACGGGCGCGCTCCTCGGCGCTGGCGGTCAGGAACACCTTGGCGGTGGCATCCGGGAAGATCACCGTGCCCATGTCGCGGCCGTCCGCGACCAGGCCCGGCGGGCGCCGGAACGCGCGCTGGCGCTCCTTCAGCGCCTCGCGCACCTCGGGGATGGCGGCGATCGCCGAGGCCACCGCGCCGGTGGTCTCCAGCCGCAGTTCGGAGGTGGCGTCGGTGCCGTTGACCAGCACCCGCAGCCCTTCCGGCCCGTCGCGGAACTCGATGGCGGTGTCGAAGGTGCAGCGGACCAGGGCCGACGGGTCCGCCAGGTCCAGGTCGGCCCAGCTGGCCGCCACGCCCACCGCCCGGTACAGTGCCCCCGAATCCAGGTAGTGCCAGCCCAGGCGGCCGGCCACGATCCGGCTCACCGTGCCCTTGCCCGCCCCGGAAGGACCATCGATGGTGAGGACGGGGACTGGCTGGGACATCGGCGGCTCCGCGGGGCTGTGGGGGAGCGGAATTGTAGCCGCGCCCGCCCCCGCCCCGGGCTTTCGCTGCAACTGCTTGAACCGGCTCCGGAATCATGGGTAGAATGACGGGCTTATTTTCATGCCTCGGCCAATCGGCCCTGGCTTCCCAATCCGTCGTCCTCCGAGGTGTGTCATGAAAGTCCTGTCCTCCCTGAAGTCGGCGAAGGCCCGTCACCGCGACTGCAAGGTGGTCCGCCGCCGCGGCAAGGTCTTCGTGATCTGCAAGTCCAACCCGCGCTTCAAGGCCCGCCAGCGCTGAAGCCGGCAGGCGGCCGCCCGGCCGCCGGCTTGTACGGGAAGGCCGCAGCGATGCGGCCTTTCGCGTTTCCGGGCCCATGGAAACACGCGCCGCAGCCGCCCGCGTTCTGCTTACAATCGGCCCTGCACCCGCCGGCCGCCCTGGCCAGGCGGACCACTGTCCGGGGAGACACCACGATGAAGCACCGCTTCCAAGTCCTGTCCCTGCTCGCGCTGGCCGGCCTGTCGGCCGCCGCGCAGGCGGATACCCTGCTGATCGAGCGGGTCGACAAGCCGCTGGCGGCAAAGCCGGAACGCGGCCTGAGCATGGCCGAGGTCGAGGCCCGCTTCGGCGCGCCGCAGGAGAAGCTGGACCCGCGCGGCGGCCAGAAGAAGCAGTGGCCGGCGATCCACCGCTGGGTCTACCCGGACTACGTGGTCTACTTCGAGAAGGACCGGGTGATCGACGTGGTCGCGCACAAGGCCTCGCCGAACGAGATCGGTCCCAAGCCGCCGGTCCGCTGATCCTCCCGCGCCCCGCTCCGGCGGAGCGCGCCTTCTGCGCCGGCCGCGCGGCCGGCACCGTCCGCAGCGCCGCTGCGTCCCCCATCCCCGCCCGGCCGTGCCGGGCCTGCACGACCCGAACGAATGACCGAGAACCTGCGCTTCCCCGCGGAGTGGGAACCCCAGTCCGCGATCCTGATCGCCTGGCCGCACGCCGGCACCGACTGGGCCGAGCGCCTGGGCGAGGTCGAGGAAACCTACATCGCCCTGGTTGCCGCGATCACCCGCTTCCAGGACGCCTGGATCTGCGTGGCCGACGACGACGTGGAGACCTATGCGGAAGCGCGGCTGCGCTCGGCCCGGATCGACATGGAGCGGGTGCGCTTCATCCCGTTCGACTACGACGACACCTGGCTGCGCGATTCCGGCCCGATCACCCTGCGCGAGGGCGACGGCTTCCGCGTGCTGGACTTCCGCTTCACCGCCTGGGGCGGCAAGTTCGAGGCCGGGCGTGACGACCGCCTGGTCCAGGCGCTGGCCGCCCAGGGCCTGTTCGGCGACGCCGTGCACCAGCGCATCGATTTCGCCCTGGAAGGCGGCGGCATCGAGACCGACGGCGCCGGCACCCTGCTGACCACCTGGCGCTGCCTGCACGAGCGCCACCCGCAGGCCAGCCGCGAGGAGCTGTCGGCGAAGCTGGCCGGCTGGCTGGCCCAGGACCGGGTGCTATGGCTCGACCACGGCTACCTGGAGGGCGACGACACCGACGCCCATATCGACACCCTCGCCCGCTTCGCCCCCGGCGACGCCATCGTGTTCCAGGCCTGCGACGACCAGGGCGATAGCCACTACGCCGAACTGAAGGCGATGGCGGACGAGATCGCCGCGCTGCGCACCGCCGACGGCCGTCCGTACCGCCTGTTCCCGCTGCCGTGGGCGGCGCCGGTGATCGACGAGGGCCGCCGCCTGGCCGCCTCCTACGCCAACTTCCTGGTCATCAATGGCGCGGTGCTGATGCCGGCCTACGGCGATCCGGCCGACGAAGCCGCCGCCGCGGTGCTGGCGCAGGCCTTCCCGGGCCGCGAGATCGTGCAGGTACCCTGCCGCCCGCTGATCTGGCAGAACGGCAGCCTGCACTGCATCAGCATGCAGCTGCCGGCGGGCCTCGGCCACTAAACAGGTCCCCTCGCGCCCGCCGCGATGCCTGCCCCGCGCGCGTGGCTTCAGGCCCCGTGCGCGGGGCGCGGGTTACCATCCCTTTCCGCTACGCAAGACGACGCCTTCCCCATGAGCCGCAAGACCCTCACCGTCGCCCTGGTCCAGGAACGCAACCAGGGCGACGCCGAAGCCAACCTGGCCGCGATCGAAGCGCGCGTGGCCGAGGCCGCCGCGCTCGGCGCGCAGCTGGTGCTGCTGCAGGAGCTGCACAACGGCGCCTACTTCTGCCAGCACGAGTCGGTGGGCGAGTTCGACCTGGCCGAGCCGATCCCCGGCCCCAGCACCGAGCGCCTGGGTGCGCTGGCGAAGAAGCACGGCGTGGTCATCGTCGGCTCGCTGTTCGAGCGCCGCGCCGCCGGCCTCTACCACAACACCGCGGTGGTGCTGGAGAAGGACGGCAGCCTGGCCGGCAAGTACCGCAAGATGCACATCCCGGACGACCCGGGCTTCTACGAGAAGTTCTACTTCACCCCGGGCGACATCGGCTTCCGGCCGATCGACACCTCGGTCGGCCGCCTCGGCGTGCTGGTGTGCTGGGACCAGTGGTACCCGGAAGCGGCGCGGCTGATGGCGCTGGCCGGCGCCGAGCTGCTGCTCTACCCCACCGCCATCGGCTGGGACCCGGACGACGCCCAGGACGAGAAGGACCGCCAGCGCAACGCCTGGATCCTCAGCCACCGCGGCCATGCCGTGGCCAACGGCCTGCCGGTGCTGTCCTGCAACCGCGTCGGCCACGAGCCCTCGCCGCTGGGCGCCTCGGGCATCCGGTTCTGGGGCAACAGCCACGTGCTGGGGCCGCAGGGCGAATTCCTGGCCCAGGCCGGCGAGGACGCCACCGTGCTGGTGTGCGAGGTCGACCTGCAGCGCAGCGAGCACGTGCGCCGGATCTGGCCGTTCCTGCGCGACCGCCGGATCGACGCCTACGGCGACCTGCTCAAGCGCTACATCGACTGACGGGCCGGCCCCGCCTGCCGCGACTCCCACCTTCCGGCCACCGCCAGCCCGCCATGACCACGATCCAATCCCTGCCCGAGTCCGCGCCCGCTCCTGCCGATCCGCTGGCGGGCCAGCCCGTGCGCGTGGTCGAGCGCGACGGCGTCCGCTACACCCTGCTGGGCACCGCGCACGTCTCCCGCGCCAGCGTCGAGGCGGTGCGCGCGGCAGTGGCCAGCGGCCGCTACGACGCGATCGCGGTGGAGCTGGACGCCGGCCGCCTGCAGTCGCTGACCGACCCGGACCTGCTGGCCAAGATGGACATCGTGCAGGTGATCCGCGACGGCAAGACCCACGTGTTCGCCGCCAACCTGGCGCTGTCCACCTACCAGCGGCGCCTGGCCGAACAGCTGGACGTGGAGCCGGGCGCGGAACTGAAGGCCGCCGTGGAGGACGCACGCGCCCTCGGCCTGCCGGTGAAGCTGATCGACCGCGAGGTCGGCCTGACCTTCCGCCGCGCGATGCAGCGGCTGGGCTGGTGGGGCCGCGCCCGGACCGGGGCCGGCATCCTGGTGGCGATGTTCGGCGACGAGGAAGTCGGCGACGACGAGATCGAGAAGCTCAAGCAGGGCGACATGCTGGAGGCCAGCTTCGGCGAGTTCGCCAGCCACAGCCCGGCGCTGTACGAGACCGTGATCGCCGAGCGCGACCGCTACATGGCCGCGCGCCTGCGCCAGGAGCGCGATGCCGCCCACGTGCTGGCGGTGGTCGGCGCCGGCCACCTGCCCGGCCTGGCGCGGCACCTGGCCGAGGACCAGGAGGAACCGGCCGGGGTCATGGGCGAACTGGAGGCGGTGCGCGAGAAGTCCGGGTTCCCGTGGATGGAGACCATCATCGGCGCCTTCCTGCTGGGCGGCTTCGCCTGGGGCATCTGGCAGGGCGGCATCGACGTCGGCGCCGACTTGCTGCTGCAATGGGTGCTGGCCACCGGCCTGCTCGGCGCGCTGGGCTGCGCCATCGCCGGCGGCCACCCGCTGAGCATCCTCGCCGCCTTCGTCGCCTCGCCGCTGACCCCGCTGCACCCGGCGCTGGCCTCCGGCACGGTCAGTGCCTTCGTCGAGGCGACCCTGCGCAAGCCCACCTACGCCGACTTCATGGCCCTGCGCGACGACGTGCAGACCCTCAAGGGCTGGTGGCGCAACCGTGTGGCGCGCATCCTGCTCAACTTCTTCCTCACCAGCCTGGGCACCGCGATCGGGGTGTGGACCGGCGGCCTGCGCATGCTCGGCAAGCTCGTCGGCTGAGGCCTCCCTCTCCCGGCGGGAAAGGAAAAAGCCCGGCTTGCGCCGGGCTTTTCCGTTGCCGGGCGGCGGACCTACTCCGCCACCGCGGCCGGCACGCTGGCGGCCGCGCCGCCCCCGTCCAGCCCGCGCGCCCTGCGCACCAGGCGCGAGGTGGCGGTGCGCAGGTCGTCCAGGATCGCGTAGATGGTCGGCAGGAACAGCAGGCTGACCACGGTGGAGAACGCCAGGCCGCCGGCGATGGCGCGCGCCATCGGGTAGTACGGCGGCATGCCGTCGACGGTCTGGGTGTTCAGCGCGATCGGGATCATCGCCAGGATCGCCGTGCCCATGGTCATCATGATCGGGCGCAGGCGTTCGCGGCTGCCCTCCACCAGCGCCTCGGTGCGCGGCAGCCCGCGCCGGCGCAGGTTGTTGATGTGCTCGATCATCACGATGCCGTTGTTCACGACCACGCCCATCAGCACCAGGATGCCGATCACCGCCATGATCCCCATCTCGGTGCCGGTGAGCCAGAACAGCCAGTACACGCCGAAGATCGAGAACAGCACGCAGGACATGATCGCGGTCGGGAACAGCATCGACTCGAACACTGCCGCCATGATCACCAGCATCAGCACCAGCGCGATGATGATCGCGCGCAGCATCTGCGACATGCCGTCGAAGTTGATGTTGAAGCTGGCGCTGTCGAAGGTGTAGCCGTAGCCCGGCGGGAATTGCACGGCCTCCAGTGCCTGCTCGATCGCCTTGCGCGCGTCGGCCACCGCCACGTCCTTGGCCAGCCCCGCCTCGATGCGCAACATGGTCTGCCGATTGAAGCGCTGGATCGAGGTGGCAGACGGGTTGACGTCGACGTCTACCATCGCCAGCAGCGGGATCTCGGTGCCGTTGGGAGCGCGCACCATGAACGAGGCGAGATCCTCGACACCATAGTGGTCGGCGCCGGCGAAGCGCACGTTGACCGGGATCTCCACGTCCTCGCGGTGGAAGTCGCGCAGCGAGGAGCCGCGCAGGGCCATGCCGACGTACTGGGCCACCTGCTGGGCACTGAAGCCGTAAGCGGCCGCGCGCTCGCGGTCCACCCGCACCGACAGCTCGGTGTTGGCGTCGCCGGTGTCCACGCGCACGTCGCGCAGCTTGGGGTTGCGCGACAGGAGCGGCACGATGTCCGCGGCCAGGTCCTCCAGCACCTGCGAGGAATCGCCGACCAGGGCAAAGTTCACGCCCTGGCCCTGGTTGCCCGAGCCGCCGGGCCAGCCGATGCCGATCTTGGCGCGGGCCGACTGCGGCAGGCCCTTGCGGATCTTCTCCTCGATCTCCTTGCTCAGCTCCAGGTCGTCGATGCCCAGGTACAGGCGGGTGTAGGCCCAGCCCTGCTCGCTGTAGCGACTGTACACCCGATCCACCTTGAACTCCTCGCGGTTGGCGTTGATGAACGCCTCCACGCGCGCCACCTCGCGGCCCATCTCCGCCTTCGAGTAGGCGCCCTTCCACTGGTAGTAGATGTTGATCTCGTCTGGCGACCGGTCGTCGCCACTGCCCTTGCTCTGGGTGATCGGCACGATGCTGGCCAGAGTGATCAGCACGATGCCGGCCACGCTCCAGCCGCGGTGCTGCAGGCTCCAGCGCAGGGTCCGCGCATAGCGCTCCTGCAGCCGGGTGATCAGCGGCGACTTCACCGCCGGCGGGGTCTTCATCCGCGCCGACAGCATCGGGATGAGGCTGATGGCCACCAGCCAGGACGCCAGCAGCGAGACCGAAATCGTCACCGCCAGCTGTCCCAGGTAGATGCTGATGATGTTCTTCTCGCCGAACAGCATCGGCAGGAACACCACGCAGTGACACAGGGTGCCGGCCGACAGCGCGATGGCCACGTGGCGGGTGCCGATGACCGAGGCCAGGGCCTGGCGGTCGGGGTACTTCTCCCGCTCCTGGTAGATGCTCTCCACCACCACCACGGCGTTGTCCACCAGCATGCCCACTGCCAGCAGCAGGCCCATCATCGAGATGATGTTGAGGGTGATGCCGGCGAAGTACATGAAGCCCAGGGTCATGGTGAAGCAGATCGGGATCGCCAGGCTCACCATCAGGGTGGACGGCCAGTGGCGCAGGAACGCGTAGAGCACGATCACCGCCAGCACCAGGCCGATCGCGCCGGCCTCGGCCAGCGCCGCCAGCGAGCTGGTCACCGCCTGGCCCTGGTCGTCGGTGACCTCGATGCCGATGCCGCGCATGGCCGGGTCCTGCGCCAGCGCCTCCACTTCCTTGCGCACGGCGCGCGACAGGTCGACCAGGTTGGCCGCGCGCTCCTTGTAGACGTCCACCGCCACGCTGGGCCGGCCGTCCATCTGCCGCACGTAGTCCATGCGCTGCGGCTGCAGGGATACCTCGGCGATGTCCGACAGCCGCACACCCTTGCCGTTGACCGGCAGGTCGCGCAGCGCCTGCAGCTCCTGCAGCTCGCCGCGCGGCTGCACCCGCAGGCGGCGCCCGGCCTCGGTGATCTGCCCGGCGGAGACCGAGAAGTTGGCCGCCTGCAGCCGCTGCACCAGCTCGTTGAGCGCCACGCCGTGGGCGCTCAGGCGGTCCTTGTCCAGCGCCACCAGCACTTCCTGGCTGGCCACGCCCTCGACCTCGATCCGGGCCACGCCGGGGATGCGCTCCAGCCGCCGCTTGATCGTCTGTTCGATCAGGTCGGCGCGCGAGGTGAGGTCCTCCTCGCTGGTCAGGCGCAGGCTCATCGCCTCGCGGTCGGAGGTGGTCCAACGGTAGACGTAGTAGCGGCGGAAGTCGTCCGGCAGCTCGTCGCGGATGGCGTCGATGCGCTCGCGCGCCTCGGACGCTGCGATCGCGATGTCGCGGTCCCAGTCGCTGAACTCCACCTGGATCTGCGCGCTCTCGGCGTTGGCGCGCGAGTTCATGGTGCGGATGCCGGGCATGGTGGCCAGCGCCTCCTCCACCGGCCGCAGCACGTTGCGCTCGATCTCCTCGGGGGTCGAGCCCTCGTACGGCAGCCAGACGAAGAAGAACGGGATCGTGGCCTCCGGCTCGGCCTCCAGCGGCAGCCGGAACGCGGCGATCAGGCCGATCACCACCATCGACACGAACAGCATGATGGTGGTGACCGGGCGGCGGATGGACAGCTCGGTGATGTTCATCGATCAGGCCTCCGCGCCGCCGCCGATCTGGTCGTGCTCGCGGGCCAGCACCTGCTCGGCCTGCAGCGCCTCGCGGCGCGAACGCTGGCCGCGCTCGACGTAGTAGCCGTCGGGCTTGCGGTCCAGCAGGTCGTACACCACCGGGATCACCACCAGGGTCAGCAGGGTCGAGACCAGCAGGCCGCCGATCACGGTGATCGCCATCGGCGAACGCACCTCCGCGCCCTCGCCGAAGGCCAGCGCCAGCGGCATGAAGCCGAACACCGCCGTCAGCGTGGTCATCATGATCGGGCGCAGGCGCGAGCGCGCGCCCTCGACCAGGGCCTCGCGCTTGGCCACGCCGGCCTCGCGCAGCTGGTTGACCTTGTCGATCAGGATGATCGCGTTCTTCACCACCAGGCCCACCAGCAGGATCAGGCCGATCGACACCACCACCGACACCGGCGAGCCGGTCAGCAGCAGCGCGCCGATCGCGCCGACCAGGGCCAGCGGGATGGTGAACAGGATGACGAACGGGTGCAGCAGCGACTCGAACTGCGAGGCCATCACCAGGTAGACCAGGAACACCGCCAGGCCGAAGGCGAACAGCAGCGAACGCAACGACTCGCCCAGCTCCTCGCCCTGGCCGCCGATGCGCATGCCCACGTCGGCGCCCAGCGGGTTCTCCGCCACCATCTGCTGGACCTCGGCGACGGCCGTGCCGAGGTCGATGTCGCGCAGGTTGGCCGAGACGATCGCCACCCGGCGCTGGTCGGCGCGGTGGATCTCGCTGGGGCCGGTGGTGGCCACCACCTCGGCCACCGAACCCAGCTCGATCGGGTTGGAGCCGGCGGGATTGACGATCAGCCGGCGGATGTCGTCCACCGAGGAGCGCTCGGACTCGCGCACCCGCACCAGCACGTCGATCTTGCGGTCGCGGAAGCTGTACCGGGTTGCGACGTTGCCGCGCACCTTGTTGACCACCGCGTCGGCGATCTGGCGGGTGGTCAGGCCCAGGGACGCGGCGCGGTCCTGGTCGAAGATCACCTGGATCTCGGGGAAGCCCTGCTCCACGGTCGACTTGACGTCGGCGTAGTGCGGGTTCTGGCGCAGCATCGCCGCCAGCTTGTTGCCGGCCACCCGGATCGTCTCCAGGTCGTTGCCCTCGATCTCCACTTCCAGCGGCGCGGCCAGCGCGAACAGCTGCGGACGGGCGAAGTCCACCTGCGCCGACGGATACGCCTTCATGCTCTGCCGCAGCGTTTCCATCAGCGCGGCCTCGCGCGAGGTGTCGTCCATCACCACCGACAGCTTGCCGATGTTCTCGCCGCTCTCGGTCGGGCTGGCGTCCAGCCGGGTGCCGGTGCCGGAGACGCCGTACAGCAGGCGCACGCCCGGCTCGCCGGCATGCCGGCGCTGGATGTCGCGCACCAGCGCGTCGGTCTGCGCCAGCGGCGTGCCCGGCGGCAGCTTGGCGGTCATCTCGAAGCGGTCCTGGGCCAGCTGGGGGATCAGGTCGACGCCCAGCAGCGGCAGCGTGGCCATGGTCGCGGCGAAGGCCAGGGCCGCGCCGCCCAGCACCAGGCCGGGCCGCTCCAGCGCGCCGGGAAGCATGCGCAGGTAGCCGGCCTCGGCGCGGCGGTACGGGGCCATGGCGACGTCGCTGGCCTTGCCCATCACCCGGCCGGCCACGCGGGCGGCGACGCGGAAGGCGCGCACCACCATCCAGGCGGCCGCGTAGAACAGCGACTTCAGGTACCAGAAGCCCGCGGCCAGGAGCAGGCCGGGGACCAGCGCGCCCCAGGTGGCGACGCTGCTGCCGGGCATGGCCTTGCCCAGGATGGCCTTGCCGATGCCGTAGCCGATCGCCAGCACCACCAGGGTGGCCAGTACCCGCAGCACGCGCAGCACGCGGTCGCCCTGCGGCGCCGGCTCGGCCGGGAACTCCAGCGGCGGGCGGCCCTTGAGCGAGCTGAGCATCGGCACCAGGGTCATCGACACCACCAGCGACACGGCAATGGCGATGGCCACGGTCAGGGCCTGGTCGCGGAACAGCTGGCCGGCGATGCCCTCGACGAACACCAGCGGCAGGAACACCGCGATCGTGGTCAGGGTCGAGGCCACCACCGCCATGAACACCTCGCGGGTGCCGGTGATCGCCGCCTCGAGGATGCCCAGGCCGCGCTCGCGCGCCTTGGCGATGGACTCCAGCACCACGATCGAGTCGTCCACCACCAGGCCGGTGGCCAGGGCCAGGCCGCCCAGCGACATCACGTTCAGGCTCAGGCCCAGCTGGCCCATGAAGAAGAACGTGGTGATGATCGACACCGGCAGCGACAGCGAGATGACGAAGGTGCTCCAGCCGTCGCGCAGGAACAGGAAGATGATGAGCACCGACAGCAGGCCGCCGATCACCGCATCCATCTTCACGTCGTTGACGGCGTGGCGGATGAAGACCGACTGGTCCTCGACCACGGACAGTCCGATGTCCTTGGGCATCCGCTTGCGGATCTGCTCCAGGCGCGCTTCCAGCGCGTCGGCGGTGGCCACGGTATTGGCGTCGCCTTCCTTGTAGACCGCCAGCTCGACCGCCTCGCGGCCGCCGGCGCGGATCACCGCCTCGCGCTCCTTGTAGCCCTGGCGCACCTCGGCCACGTCCTTCAGCCGCACCGGGACCACGCCGCCGCCGCCGTTGTCGGCGCGCAGGGCGGCGATCACGTTGGGGTCGCGGCTGCCGAGGATGGCCAGCATCAGCTGCCGGTTCTCGCCGGTTCCGCTGTTGCCGGAGGACTGCCCGCCGGCGGTGGTCAGCAGCATCTCGCGCATCTGCTCGACCGAGGAGAACTGGTTGACCGTGCGCACCAGGTAGCGCTGGGTGCCCTCCTCCAGGCGGCCGCCGGACAGGTTCACGTTCTCCTGCTTGAGGCGCTCGATCACCTGGTCCAGCGACAGGCCCAGCTGGGCCAGCTTGCGCTGGTCGATCTCGACCTGGACCTCGTCCTCAAGGCCGCCGCCGACCTTGACCGCGGCCACGCCCGGCACCGGCTCCAGCCTGCGCTTGAGGTCCTCGTCGGCGTAGCGGCGCAGCTCCATCAGCCGGCGCACGGCGTCGGCCTCGTCGGCCGGCTCCTGCTTCGAGCTCAGCGCCAGGCGCATGATCGGCTGGGTCGAGGGATTGAAGCGCAACAGCACCGGCGGCTTGGCCTCCAGCGGCAGCTGCAGCGTCTCCATCTTGTCGCGGACCTCCAGGCCCGCCTGCTGCATGTCCGTGCCCCAGGCGAACTCCAGGACCACGTCGCTCTGGCCGGTGCGCGAGATCGAGCGCAGCTTGCGCAGGCCCTTGACCACGCCCAGCGCTTCCTCGGCCGGCTGCGAGATCAGGGTCTCGACCTCCGACGGCGCCGCGCCCTCGTAGTCGGTGCGCACGGTCAGGGTGGGATAGCTCAGGTCCGGCAGCAGCTCGACCTTGAGGCTGGACAGCGAGATCAGGCCGAACAGCACCAGGGTCAGGGTCATCATCGCGATGGTGACCCGGCGGCGGGTGGCGAACTCGACCAGGTCGAATCCGCGCGTCTGGTGGACGTCGTGCGTTGCCATCAGCGCGCCGCCTGTGCCGCGGCCGCCTGGGCCGGTGCCTTGCCGCCGGCGACCTCGGCCTGCGGCTCACGCTCCAGCACCTGCACGGCGCTGCCCTCGCGCAGGGCCGACTTGCCGGCGACCACCACGGCGTCGCCCTCGGCCAGGCCCTCGCGCACCTCGACCCAGCCGCCCTCGCTGTAGCCCAGCTTCAGGCCCACGCGCGCGGCGTGGCCGTCGCGCACCACGTACACCGCCGGCTCGCCGCCGTCCTCCAGCAGCGCCGTGCGCGGCACCACCAGGGCGTCGGCACGCTGGTCGTAGTTGATGCTCAGGCGGCCGAACATGCCCGCGGTCAGCTCGCCGTCGCCGGCGAAGGAAGCCACCACGCGGAAGGTGCCGGTGCCGTTGTCCACCACCGGGGCGACGCGGTCGACCACGCCGGAGAAGCTGCGGCCCGGCAGCGCGTCGGCGACCAGGGTCACGGCCTGTCCCGCGCGCAGCTTGGCCATTTCCCGCTCCGGCACGTTGAGGGTGGCCTCCAGCCGGCTGCTGTCGACGATGCGGATGATCGGCGAGTTGATCTGCACGAAGTTGCCCGGCTTGATGTCGCGCGAGGCAACCACGCCGGAGATCGGCGCCACCACCGTGGTGTAGGACAGCTCCAGCCGCGACAGGTCGTAGGCGGCGCGGGCCTGCTCCAGGTCGTAGCGCATCTGGTCGACCTCGCCGGCGCTGATCAGCTGCTGGGCCACCAGCTGGCGGGCGCGGTTGTAGTTGTTCTCCAGCTTGCGCACCAGGGCCTCGTTCTGGGCCAGGGCCAGGCGGGCACGCTCCGGGTCCAGCCGCACCAGCGGCTGCCCGGCCTTGACGTACTGGCCCTCCTCGACCAGCACCTCCAGCGCCACGCCGGAGGTCTTGGCCACCACCTGCGATTCGGCCCGCGGCTCCAGGGCGGCGGTGCCGGCGTAGCTGGCGGCGATGGGCCGGCGGGTGGCCTCGGCCACTTCGACCGGGACGGCGTCGGCGGCGGCCTGCTCCCCCTGGGCGGCGGCAGGCGGCTTGCCCTCGCCCCCCTTGCAGGCGGTGATGGCGGCGGCAAGCGCCAGGGCGGCAGCGACGGCGCGCAGCCCGGCGGGCACGGCGGGGGAAGTGGCTCGGTCCATGTCGTTTTCCATGCTCGCTGGCCCCTTCGATGGGGCGTGATTAGGTGTTGTATCCAAGTAGACCACCAACACAATGACCCGCCATGCGCCGAAGGTCATGGTCCGCACGCCGGGCAGCGTGCACCCCCTCCTTGATCAAGCGCAATGCGGCCGGTTCCCGCTTGCGTTAAGGCGGGGCTATACTGCGGCGGTTTTCGTGTCCGGAGGGGTAGACCGGCACGACCGACTCCAACGAGACCGATCGGACTAACGAATGATGCGTCGCCCGCTGCCGCTAGCCGTTTGCATTGCCCTGGTCACTTCCCTGTCCTTCAGCGCTGCCGCGCAGGAGTCCACCCAACCCGCCCAGCCGGAAGCCCAGGCCGCGGCCGGGTCGCCTGCCGGCGACGCCGCGCGCGGCCGCCAGCTGACCTACACCTGCCAGGGCTGCCACGGCCTGACCGGCTACAAGAATGCGTACCCGAGCTTCAAGGTGCCCAAGATCGGCGGCCAGTCGGCCGAGTACCTGAGCCAGGCCCTGCACGAGTACCGCGACAACAAGCGCCGGCATCCGACCATGCGTGCCCAGGCCCAGAGCTTCTCTGAGCAGGACATCGCCGACATCGCCGCCTTCCTTTCCACCCTCAAGTGAGCAGTCAGCCGCCCATGTCGAAAGCCGTGTACGCCCCGCGTCTCGCCATCGTCCTGACCGCCCTCCTCGGCCTTTCGGCCTGCGCTGGCGGGGACGGCTCCACCGAAGCCGGAGCCGCGGCCGAAGCCCGCAGCTCCTCCGCGGGCCTGCCGCCGGGCCGCATCGCCATCGGCGAACAGCTGGCCTCGGCCAAGGGCAAGGCCACCGGCCAGAGCTGCGTGGACTGCCACGGCCCCGACGGCAACGCGCCGATCGACGCCAGCTATCCCAAGCTCGGCGGCCAGTACCCGGACTACCTGGCCCATGCCCTGCAGGAGTACCGCAGCGGCGCCCGCCAGCACGCGCTGATGACCCCGCAGGCCTCCGGCCTCAGCGACCAGGAGATCGCCGACCTGGCGGCCTACTTCGGTTCGCGCCCGTCGCAGCTGAAGGACCTCAGCCAGGCGTATTGATCCGCTGCTTGGGCCGCTGCGCGGCTTGTCCAGGCAAAAGGCCCGCTTCGGCGGGCCTTTTGCTTGGGCGGGATTCGGGATTGGGGATTCGGAGCGGCCCCTGGGCGTGCACGACCGCCGGACTGGGGACGGGGCACAATGCCGGGGATGAGTGCCAAGCCTGATGCCAAGCCAGGGGCCGCGCGCGGCCAGGGGACACCGAGCCTGCGCGAGCGCTTCGATGCGCTGCGCAACCTGCCACCGTTCCTGCGCCAGATCTGGGCCACCAGCCCCGGCCTGACCCTGACCAGCCTGGGCCTGCGCCTGGTCCGCTCGCTGCTGCCGGTGCTGATGCTCTACATCGGCAAGCTGATCATCGACGAGGTGGTGCGCCTGGCCGGGCTCGGCCTGGGCCTGGACCGGCTCGGCGATGCCCTGCGCTCGGGGCAGCTGTCGCCGCTGCTGTGGCTGCTGGCGCTGGAGCTGGCGGTGGCCGTGGGCTCGGACCTGACCGGACGCCTGGTCGCCTATGCCGACGGCCTGCTGTCGGAGCTGTTCACCAATGCCAGCAGCGTGCGCCTGATGGAACACGCCGCCACCCTGGACCTGGAGGACTTCGAGGACCCGGACCTGCAGGACAAGCTGGACCGCGCCCGGCGCCAGACCATGAGCCGGATGAACCTGATGAGCCAGCTGTTCGGCCAGGTCCAGGACGCGGTCACCGTGGTCAGCTTCGCCGTGGGCCTGCTGGTCTACGCACCGTGGCTGATCCTGCTGCTGGCCCTGGCGCTGGTGCCGGCGTTCGTCGGCGAGGCGCATTTCAACGCACTGGGCTACTCGCTCAACTTCCAGTGGACCCCGGAACGGCGCCAGCTCGAATACCTGCGCCAGACCGGCGCCAGCGTGGAAACGGCCAAGGAGGTCAAGATCTTCAACCTCCACCGCTTCCTGATCGACCGCTACAAGGTCCTGGCGGAGCGGTTCTACCTGGCCAACCGCGCCCTGGCCCGGCGCCGTGCGCTTTGGGGCACGCTGCTGGCCGCGCTGGGCACCCTGGGCTACTACGTGGCCTACGGCTACATCGCCTGGCGCACGGTGCGCGGTGACTTCAGCATCGGCGACCTGACCTTCCTGGCCGGCAGCTTCATGCGCCTGCGCCAGCTGCTGGAAGGCCTGCTGGTGGGCTTTTCCCAGGTCGCCGGCCAGGCCCTCTACCTGGACGACCTGTTCTCGTTCTTCGAGATCGAGCCGGAGATCGCCTCGCGCCCGGACGCGGTGCCGGTGCCCCGGCCCATCCGCGAGGGCTTCGTGTTCGAGGACGTGGGCTTCCGCTACCCGGGCGCCGAACACTGGGCCCTGCGCGGGCTCAGCTTCGAGCTGCGCGCCGGCGAGGTGCTGGCCCTGGTCGGCGAGAACGGCGCCGGCAAGACCACCCTGGTCAAGCTGCTGGCGCGGCTGTACGACCCGGACGAGGGCCGGATCCTGCTCGACGGCCGCGACCTGCGCGAGTACGACCTGGACGACCTGCGCGCCAACACCGGGGTGATCTTCCAGGACTTCGTGCGCTACCACCTGAGCGCCGGCGAGAACATCGGCATGGGCCGGATCGAGGCGCTGGACGACATCGAGCGCATCCGCGACGCCGCCCGCCGCGGCATGGCCGACGAGGTGGTCCAGGCCCTGCCGCTGGGCTACGACCAGCTGATCGGGCGCCGCTTCAAGAACGGCGTGGACCTGTCCGGCGGGCAGTGGCAGAAGCTGGCCATCGCCCGCGCCTACATGCGCGACGCCCAGGTCATGATCCTCGACGAGCCCACCGCGGCGCTGGACGCGCGCAGCGAGTTCGAGGTGTTCCAGCGCTTCAAGGAGCTCTCGCGGGGGCGCACCGCGGTGCTGATCTCGCACCGCTTCTCCAGCGTGCGCATGGCCGACCGCATCCTGGTGCTGTCCGGCGGCCGGGTCGAGGCCAGTGGCACCCACGAGGAGCTGATGGCCGCCGGCGGCCGCTATGCCGAGTTGTTCGAGCTGCAGGCCGCCGGCTATCGTTGACGCTTTGTCCCAAGGAGCGTCGCGCATGCAGCACACCCGGCACCTGCCCTCCCTCCTCGCCCTGGCCCTGGCCGCCACCCTGTCGGCCTGCGACCGCGCGCCGGCACCGGCCGCGGATGCCGCGCAGCCGGCGGAGCCGCAGGTGGTGGAAAGCCAGCAGGGCCAGGCGCGGCTGAGCGTGGTCGCCAGCGGCCTGTCCCATCCGTGGGCGGTTGCGCCCCTGCCGGACGGCGGCTTCCTGGTCACCGAGCGCGGCGGCAACCTGCGCCGGATCGGCGCCGACGGCAGCATCTCCGAGCCGGTCAAGGGCGTGCCGGCGGTCGCCGCGCGCGGCCAGGGCGGCCTGCTGGACGTGGCCCTGGCGCCGGACTTCGCCACCAGCCACCGCATCTACCTGACCTACGCCGAGCCGGGCGAGAACGGCACCTCCGGCACCGCCGCCGCCTACGCCACCCTCGACGGCGACACCCTCACCGAGCTGACCGTCATCTACCGCCAGGAGCCCAAGGTCGACGCCGAGTACCACTACGGCTCGCGCCTGGCCTTCGACGACCAGGGCCATGTCTTCATCAGCCAGGGCGACCGCTCGTTCAAGCCCATGGCACAGCAGCTGGACAAGCTGCAGGGCAAGCTGGTGCGGCTGCGCCTGGACGGCAGCATCCCCGAGGACAACCCGTTCGTCGGCCGCGAGGGCGCGCGCCCGGAGATCTGGAGCTACGGCCACCGCAACTCGCAGGGCCTGGCCTTCGATCCGCGCACCGGCAAGCTGTGGGAGAGCGAGCACGGCCCGCGCGGCGGCGACGAGATCAACCTGCCCCTGCCCGGCCTCAACTACGGCTGGCCGCTGGCCACCCACGGCATCGACTACTCCGGCCAGCCGATCGCCGAGGCCCGCGGCAAGGAATACGAGGGCACCGAGTCCCCGCACCACGTGTTCGAGATCTCCCCGGGCCTGTCCGGCATGGCCTTCTACACCGGCCGCGAGGGCAAGCCCTGGAACGACAGCCTGTTCCTGGGCGCGCTGGCCCACCGCAACCTGATCCGGCTGCAGCTGGACGGCGACCGCGTGGTCGGCGAGGAGCGCCTGCTGCAGGACCTGGGCGAGCGCATCCGCGACGTCCGCGCCGGCGCCGACGGCAACCTGTACCTGGTCACCGACGAGGACAACGGCAAGCTGCTGAAACTGGAGCCGCCGCGGGACTGAGCCGCGCGGGGGGCGGCGCCGCTGGCGCCGCCCCGTTCCGCCGTTTGATCAGGCGCAAGGGTCGGGACGGGCGGTCGGCTACAATGGGCGGCGAACCAGAACCGGCAATCCCTCCCCGATGTCATCCGCCTACGGCACCGAAACGGTGCTCGACGTCCGCCACTGGACCGACGCCTACTTCAGCTTCACCACCACCCGCGACGACGGATTCCGCTTCGACAACGGCCAGTTCGTGATGATCGGCCTGCCCACCGAGAGCGGGAAGCCGATCCTGCGCGCCTATTCCATCGCCAGCGCCAACTGGGAAGAACAGCTGGAGTTCTTCTCGATCAAGGTGCAGGACGGCCCGCTGACCTCGCGCCTGCAACACATCAAGCCCGGCGACAGCATCCTCATCGGGCGCAAGCCCACCGGCACCCTGCTGATCAGCGACCTGCACCCGGGGCGCAACCTGTACCTGCTGGGCACCGGCACCGGCCTGGCGCCGTGGCTGTCGGTGATCAAGGACCCGGAGACCTACGAACGCTTCGAGCGCGTGGTGCTGTGCCACGGCGTGCGCCACGTGCAGGACCTGGCCTACCGCGACTACTTCGAGAAGGAACTGCCCAACCACGAGATCCTGGGCGAGATCATCCGCGACAAGCTGGTGTACTACCCGGCGGTCTCGCGCGAGGAGTTCCCGAACCGCGGTCGCCTGACCGACCTGATGGCCAGCGGCGAGATGATGCGCACCCTTGGCCTGGAGCCGCTGGACCCGGAGCACGACCGCGCCATGATCTGCGGCAGCCCGCAGATGCTGGCCGACTTCCGCGCCCTGCTGGACAGCCGCGGCTTCACCGCCTCCCCGCGCATCGGCAGCCCGGGGCAGTACGTGTTCGAGCGCGCCTTCGTCGAGAAGTAAGCCCGAGCCCTTGCGCGCGGCCCGCCGGGATGCCATGTCCCGGCAGGCGCTGCGCGCCCGGTGCCGCCGCCGGTACCCGTCGCATGCCTTTGGTCATGCCCCCTCCCCCGGCAGGCTGGGGTAACCTTGCAGGGTTTGTTTCCCCAGGAACTGCTTTGCATGAAGAAGACCGGCCTCTCCCTGGCACTTGCCGCCGCCCTTGGACTGGGCATCACCGCCTGCACCAGCACCGAGGGCCCCGCGCCCGGTAGCACCGGGGCCGCCTCCGCCGAGGCCCCCCAGGGCAACCCGTTCCTGGCCGCAAGCGACCTGCCCCTGCAGTACCCGCGCTTCGACCAGATCAAGGACGAGCACTTCGGCCCGGCCTTCGACTTCGGCATGGCCGAGCAGCTGGAGGAGATCGAGGCGATCGCCTCCAACGGCGAGCCGCCGACCTTCGAGAACACCATCGTCGCCCTGGAGAACAGCGGCCAGGTGCTGGACCGCGCCCGCGCCGTGTTCTTCAACCTGGTCGGCACCGACACCAACGACGCGCGCAAGGCGATCCAGGCCGAGTACTCGCCGAGGTTCGCCGCGCACCGCGACGCGATCATGCTCAACGGTGCCCTGTTCGCCCGGATCAAGGCCCTGTACGAGCAGCGCGAGGGCCTGGGCCTGGACGCCGAGGCGCTGCGCCTGGTCGAGCGCTACTACACCGACTTCGTCCGCGCCGGCGCCAACCTGTCCGACGCCGACAAGGCGCGCCTGAAGGAGATGAACGCCGAGCTGGCCAAGCTGGGCACCCAGTTCGACCAGAACGTGCTCAACGAGGTCAACGCCTCCGCCGTGGTGTTCGACAGCGCCGACGAGCTGGCCGGCTCGACCGGGGCCCAGATCGCCGCCGCCGCCGAGGAGGCGAAGAAGCGCGGCCTGGAAGGCAAGTACGTGGTGACCCTGCTCAACACCACCGGCCAGCCGCCGCTGAGCTACCTGGAGAACCGCGAGTCCCGCCGCCGCATCCACGAGGCCTCGGTCAACCGCGGCGCGCGCGGCAACGAGTTCGACAACACCGCCATCGTCGCCCGGGTGATGAAGCTGCGCGCCGAGCGCGCCGCCCTGCTCGGCTACCCGAACCACGCCGCGTTCGCGCTGGAGCAGGCCACCGCCAAGACCCCGCAAGCGGTGAACGAGATGCTGGGCAAGCTGGCCCCGGCCGCGGTCGCCAACGCCAGGCGCGAGGCCGCCGAGCTGCAGAAGATGATCGACCGCGAGCAGGCGGCCAAGGGCGAGCCGGGCTTCAGGCTCGAGGCCTGGGACTGGGCCTACTACACCGAGAAGGTGCGCAAGGCCACCTACGACTTCGACGAATCGCAGCTCAAGCCCTACTTCGAGATGAAGAGCGTGCTGGAGAACGGCGTGTTCTTCGCCGCCAACCAGCTGTACGGCATCAGCTTCAAGGAGCGCACCGACCTGCCCAAGTACCACCCGGACACCTGGGTGTACGACGTGTTCGACGCCGACGGCAGCCAGCTGGCGATCTTCATCTTCGACCCGTACGCGCGCGCCTCCAAGCGTGGCGGTGCCTGGATGAACTCCTACGTCGGCCAGTCGAAGCTGCGCGGCACCCGGCCGGTGGTGGCCAACCACCTCAACATCCCCAAGCCGGCCAGTGGCCCGACCCTGCTGACCTGGGACGAGGTCACCACCATGTTCCACGAGTTCGGCCATGCCCTGCACGGCATGTTCTCGGACGTGACCTACCCGTACTTCGGCGGCACCGCCGTGCCGCGCGACTTCGTCGAGTTCCCCTCGCAGGTCAACGAGATGTGGGCCGACTGGCCGTCGGTGCTGGCCAACTACGCCAGGCACCACGAGACCGGCGAGCCGATGCCGCGCGAGCTGCTGGAGAAGGTCCAGGCCACGGCCACCTTCAACCAGGGCTTCGCCACCACCGAGTACCTGGGCGCGGCCATGCTCGACCAGCGCTGGCACCAGGTCGGCGCCGACCAGCTGCCGGAGGCCGACGGGGTGATGAAGTTCGAGGCCGACGCCCTGGCCGCCGACGGCATCGCCTACGCGCCGGTGCCGCCGCGCTACCGCACGCCGTACTTCAGCCACATCATGGGCGGCTATTCGGCCGGCTACTACGCCTACATCTGGTCCGAGGTGCTGGACGCCAACACCCAGGAGTGGATGCGCCAGCACGGCGGCCTGAAGCGCGAGAACGGCGACCACTTCCGCGCCACCCTGCTGTCGCGCGGCGGCACCCGCGACGCGCTGGACCTGTTCGCCGACTTCGCCGGGCACGAGCCGCGGATCGAACCGCTGCTCAAGAAGCGCGGCCTGGACCAGGCCGGCCGCTGAAGGCCACGCAGGCGCCACCTCCGGGTGGCGTCTTCGTCCCGGCCGCCGCGGTTTTCCACAAGCGGTGTGGATGAAGCTTGAACGAAGCTGTGGATAATCGCCGGCGCGCCAGCAACGGCAAGGCTGTCAAGAGGGTTGGCGAAAATTTCGCCAACCCTCAGCGCGGCACCGCCAGTCCCCCCGGCACGCCCTCCGGCGACATCAGCACCTGCCACAGCTGCGCCTGGCGCGCGCGGAAGGTGGCCATGGAGCCGGCCAGGTAGAACCGCCACATGCGCCGGAAGCGCTCGTCGTAGCGCGGGTCCAGCCGCTCCCAGGCGGCCTCGACGTTGGCGCGCCAGGCCTGCAGGGTGCGGTCGTAGTCGGTGCCGAAGTTGTGCCAGTCCTCGATCACGAACAGGCCCTCGCTGGCGCGGGTGACCTGCGCGGCCGAGGGCAGCATCGAGTTGGGGAAGATGTAGCGCGCGATCCACGGGTCGGTGCGGTTGCGCGAGACGTTGCTGCCGATGCTGTGCAGCAGGAACAGCCCGTGCGGCGGCAGGCAGCGCCGCACCACCTCGAAGTAGGCGCGGTAGTTGCGCACGCCCACGTGCTCGAACATGCCGATCGAGAACACCGCGTCGAAGCGCTCGTCCACGTCACGGTAGTCCTGCAGGCGGATCTCGATCGGCAGGCCGGCGCACAGGCGTTGCGCGTAGGCGGCCTGCTCGGCGGAGATGGTCACCCCTACCCCGGACACGCCGTAGCGCTCGGCCGCGAACTTCAGCGCCTCGCCCCAGCCGCAGCCGATGTCCAGCACGCGCATGCCCGGCTGCAGCCGCAGCTTGCGGCAGACCAGGTCCAGCTTGGCTTCCTGGGCGGCGTCCAGGTCGGCGGCGTCGCGCCAGTAGCCGCAGCTGTAGACCAGGCGCTTGCCGAGCATGGCCGCGTACAGGTCGTTGCCCAGGTCGTAGTGGCGACGCCCCACCTCGCCGCTGCGGCTGCGGGTCTGCGGATTGCTCAGGCGCGCGACCAGCACGTCGCGCAATTCGGCCAGGCCGCGTACCTTCTCCCCCAGCCGCGCCTGGATCAGGCGCAGCAGCAGGCCGTCCAGCGAGCCGGTGTCCCACCAGCCGTCCATGTACGACTCGCCCAGTCCCAGCGAGCCCTGCGCCAGCAGGCGCGTCCACAACCGCTCGTCACGTGGCTGCAGGTCCCATTCGCGACCCCCGCCGATCCTGACGTCCGCTTCGGCAAGCAACGCTTCGACCCGACGCCTGGCAAGGGATCCCGCCCCCATCAGCGTCCTCCTACTGCACGAACAGTGCCTGGTACTCCCCGGCCACGTAGGGCAGCAGCGTCGCGGCCGGCACCTGGGCGTACTGTACCCCGTCCGCGTAGGGGCCGACCTGGTAGGGCGGGAACACGAAGCGCAAGGCCGCGATCCGCCCGTCGGGGGCCGGCACCGGCTCGAACTGGGCGAAGTTGGCCGGATCCGGCCCGGTCCCCTCGTCGATCATCCGCAGCGCCGAATCCAGCAGGCTCTTGCGCTCCTGCGGGCTCAGCGCCCCGTCGATCGCGCGTACCTGGGCGGACGCGGCCAGCTGCTCGGCCACCTGGCGCGCCACCACCTGCCAGCCTTCCGCCGAGGGGACCAGGCGCTCGGCGGTCAGCATCTCGCCGCGCCCGGGCAACCACACGAAGCGCGCCACCAGCGGCTGGCCGTGGGCGCCGCCGGTGTAGACGCTGCCGTCGGCGGCCACCGCAACAAGCTGCGGGCTCTGCATCAGCAGGCGGAAGCCCAGGGACAGGTCGTACGGTGCCGCCGGCGGTGCGTCCAGTGCCTCCACCGCCTGCATCAGCTCCTCGCGTGCCTGCTGTGCATAGGCCTGCAGGGCGGCCGCCAGTCCC
>NZ_ALIP01000163.1:0-10874 GCF_000283075.1 Pseudoxanthomonas sp. GW2 | reverse complement strand
CGCTCGTTGGCCTTGCAGGTCACGCACCAGTCGGCGGTCATGTTGACGAATACCACCCGGTTCTCGCCGCGCAACCGGTCCAGCTCGGCGGCCGAGTAGGGCACCGCGTCGCTGTCGGCGGCGCGCACGCTGGCCGGCGGCAGGCGGGTCACGCCCCACACCGGCGCCAGCGCCACCGCGACCAGGACCAGGGCGGCCAGGGTGGCGCCACGGCGGCCCCACCAGCGGCTGCGCTCGAACCACCACAGCGCCAGCGCCAGCACCGCGGCGCCGGCCAGCACCATCGCCACCGCGTCCACCCCGCGCTGGCGGCCGAGGATCCACAGCAGCCACACCGCGGTCAGGTACATCGGATAGGCCAGCAGCTGCTTGACCGTCTCCATCCACGGCCCCGGTTGCGGCAGCCGCCGTGCCAGTGCCGGCACGAAGCCGACCAGCAGGAACGGCAGCGCCAGGCCCAGGCCCAGTACCAGGAACACCAGCATCCCGGCCGCGGCCGGCGCGGCGAAGGCGTAGGCCAGGGCGGGGCCCATGAACGGGGCAATGCAGGGGCTGGCGACCACGCAGGCCAGCACCCCGGTGAGGAAGTCGCCGGCCGGTCCGTTGCGCGCGGCGGCCAGGCCGCCGCCGACCCCGGTGCCCAGGGTGTACACGCCCGACAGGCTCAGGCCGACCGCGAACATCAGGTAGGCCAGCGCGGCCACGAACCATGGCTGCTGCAGCTGGAAGCCCCAACCGGCGGCCTGGCCGGCGGCGCGCAGGCCCACCACCAGGGCGCCGACGGCGGCGAACGCCACCAGCACGCCCGCCGTGTACCACAGCGCGTGGGCGCGGGCGCGCTCGCGGCTCTCCCCGCTCTGGGCCAGGCCCAGGGCCTTGAGCGAGAGCACCGGGAGCACGCATGGCATCAGGTTCAGCACCAGGCCGCCTAGCAGGGCCAGCAGCAGGGCGCCGACCAGGCCGCGCTTGCCGTTGCCCGCGGCCGCTGGCGGCGCCGCGGTGCGCGCGGCGTTGCCGGCCGAGGCATCCGGTGCCGCTTCCGGCGGGGCCGGCAGCTCCGCAGGCGCCACCTCGCCGGCGTCTGCGGCCGGGGCCGGGGGCAGCGGCGCGGCGCCCACCGCCGCCGCCGTCGTCACCTCTCCGGTGGGCAGGTCCACGGCCACGCGCCGGGTCATCGGCGGGTAGCAGATGCCGCCTTCCTGGCAGCCCTGGAAGGTCACCACCAGGGTGGCGCGCGCCGGGTGCGGCCGGGTGCGGACCACCGGCAGCACGACCTCCGCCGGTTCGAAGTACACCGTCACCTCGCCGAAGTGCTCGTCGCGGTGCGCGGTTCCCGGCGGCCACTGCGGGCGGCCGGCGGACAGGCCCGGCGCGTCCTCCAGCACGAACCGGGTGGTGTCGCGGTAGATGTAGTAGCCGGCCACCGGCTGCAGGCGCACGCGGATGCGGTTGCCGCCGTCGGCGATGGCGTCCACCGCGAAGGCCTGCGCCTCCGGCAGGGCCGGGCGGACGCCGCCCAGCGCCGTCGCGAGGCGGTCGCGCCCGGCGTTGGCCGACTGCAGCGCCGCCAGGCGGCTGGCGGCGGTGCTGGTGCCGGGCAGGCGCACCTGCACCCGGCGGGTCTGCGGCGGATAGCAGATGCCGATGTCGGCGCAGCCCTGGTAGCGGATCTGCAGCTCGGCGCTGGCGCCGGCGCCGGTGGGCTGGCCGTCGAGGATCGCCACCAGCGCGCCGCGGTAGGTTTCCACCGGACCGAAGAACTCGTCGACGTGGCGCTCGCCGGCCGGCAGCCGCAGGTTGCCGCCGACGAAGTCGCCGCTGGCGCTGACCGCGGTGCGGTGGCGGTAGAGGTAGTAGCCCTCGGCGATCTTCCAGTGGATCTCGATCCGCCCCGGTTCGGGCGCGGTCGCGGTCAGGACGAAGGCCTCGTCCACCGGCAGCAGGTCCTTGGCGTCGACCGCGGCCTGGACGGGGGCGAGGACCGCCAGCCAGGCCAGCAGCATCAGGAGCAGGCCGGGCAGGTGCCGGGCCGGCAGGGGGCGGTGCGGGGTCATGCGTGTCTTCGTCTTCCGTTCGTCAGTCGCGGGTGGCCTCGACCACCCATCCGAGGTAGGCGGGCAGCCCGGCCGTGGCCTGGACCGCGAGCACCTCGGGGAGTTCATAGGGATGCAGCGCCTGCAGCCGCCCGATCAGGTCCGGCAGGCGGTCGGCCGGGGCCTTGGCCAGCAGCAGCACCTCGTCGGCCAACTCCACCGCGCCCTGCCAGCGGTATACCGAGTGCATCCCCGGCAGCACGCTGGCGCCCGCGCCCAGCCGCTCCTCCACCAGGGTCCTGGCCAGGGTGGAGGCGGTGTCCGGGTCGGGGCAGCTGCAAAACACCAGGTGCACGTCCATGGGCGCAGAGTGTAGCCGGCCGCGGCCCCGGGGCCCGGACCCGGGGCCCGGAAGAAAAACCCGGCCGGCCCCTTGAAAGGCCTCCGCCGGCGCCCCACATGGGGCCCATGCCCTCGGCCCGTCGGGGGTTTTTCCTGCCGTCGCGGGCGCTGGCACTCGCCAGGGGCGAGTGCTAGACTCGCCGCCCTTTTTCCAACCCAGTCAATCACTTGTGAGGGATTGAAATGAGCAACATCAAGCCGCTGTACGACCGCGTCGTGATCAAGCGCACCGAGGAGGAGAAGGTCTCCGCCGGTGGCATCGTGATCCCGGATTCGGCTGCCGAGAAGCCGATCAAGGGCACGGTCATCGCCGTGGGCGAGGGCAAGGTGCTCGACAACGGCAGCGTGCGCGCCCCCAAGGTCAAGGTCGGCGACCAGGTGCTGTTCGGCAAGTACGCCGGCACCGAGGTCAAGCTGGACGGCACCGAGTACCTGGTGGTGAAGGAAGACGACATCTTCGCGGTGCTGGGCTGAGTCCCGCCGCGGTTCCTGCGCTTCGATCCACTCAACGCTTAAAGAATCACGGAGTTTTTCAAAATGGCTGCGAAGGAAATCCGTTTCGGTGAAGACGCCCGCTCGCGCATGGTGCGCGGCGTGAACATCCTCGCCAACGCCGTCAAGGCGACCCTGGGCCCGAAGGGCCGCAACGTCGTGCTCGAGAAGAGCTTCGGCGCCCCGACGATCACCAAGGACGGCGTGTCCGTCGCCAAGGAGATCGAGCTGGCCGACAAGTTCGAGAACATGGGCGCGCAGATGGTCAAGGAAGTCGCTTCCAAGACCTCGGACAACGCCGGTGACGGCACCACCACCGCCACCGTGCTGGCCCAGGCCTTCATCCGCGAGGGCTCCAAGGCCGTGGCCGCCGGCATGAACCCGATGGACCTCAAGCGCGGCATCGACCAGGCCGTCAAGGCCGCCGTCGAGGAGCTGAAGAAGCTGTCCAAGCCGACCGCCGACGACAAGGCCATTGCCCAGGTCGGCACCATTTCGGCCAACAGCGACGAGTCGATCGGCAACATCATCGCCGAGGCGATGAAGAAGGTCGGCAAGGAAGGCGTGATCACCGTCGAGGAAGGCTCGGGCCTGGAGAACGAGCTGGACGTGGTCGAGGGCATGCAGTTCGACCGCGGCTACCTGTCGCCGTACTTCATCAACAACCAGCAGTCGCAGACCGCCGACCTGGATGATCCGTTCATCCTGCTGCACGACAAGAAGATCTCGTCGGTGCGCGACCTGCTGCCGATCCTCGAGGGCGTGGCCAAGGCCGGCAAGCCGCTGCTGATCGTGGCCGAGGAAGTCGAGGGCGAAGCCCTGGCGACCCTGGTGGTCAACACCATCCGCGGCATCGTCAAGGTCGTCGCCGTCAAGGCCCCGGGCTTCGGCGACCGCCGCAAGGCGATGCTGGAGGACATGGCCGTCCTGACCGGCGGCACCGTGATCTCCGAGGAAGTCGGCCTGCAGCTGGAGAAGGCCACCATCAAGGACCTGGGCCGCGCCAAGAAGGTGCAGGTCTCCAAGGAGAACACCACCATCATCGACGGCGCCGGCGACACCTCCGCCATCGAGGCCCGCATCAAGCAGATCAAGGCCCAGATCGAGGAGACCTCCTCGGACTACGACCGCGAGAAGCTGCAGGAGCGCGTGGCCAAGCTCGCCGGCGGCGTGGCCGTGATCAAGGTCGGTGCCGCCACCGAGGTCGAGATGAAGGAGAAGAAGGCCCGCGTCGAAGACGCCCTGCACGCCACCCGTGCGGCCGTCGAGGAAGGCGTGGTGCCGGGCGGCGGCGTCGCCCTGATCCGCGCCAAGAAGGCGGTCGAGGCCCTGAAGGGCGCCAACGAGGACCAGAACCACGGCATCCAGATCGCCCTGCGCGCGATGGAGGCCCCGCTGCGCGAGATCGTGACCAACGCCGGCGAGGAGCCGTCGGTCATCGTCAACAAGGTCAAGGACGGCGATGGCAACTTCGGCTACAACGCCGCCACCGGCCAGTTCGGCGACATGTTCGAGTTCGGCATCCTGGACCCGACCAAGGTCACCCGCACCGCGCTGCAGAACGCGGCGTCGATCGCCGGCCTGATGATCACCACCGAGGCCATGGTGGCCGAGCTGCCGAAGAAGGAAGAGCCGGCGGCCGCGGGCGGCATGGGCGGCATGGGCGGCATGGACTTCTGATCCAGGCCCCAAGGCCGGTCCACGCAGTACCGGAAGGCCCCGCCGCAAGGCGGGGCCTTTCCTTTGCGCGCATGGCGGATTCCGTGACCGGGTGCGCGCCGCGGGCACGCCGCGACCAAGGCGGGATTAATGCGCGCGCGGTGGCGGTCGCTATCCACCCAGGACCCCGCGTCCCAACCCACCCAACGGAATCCCCCATGACCAAGAACAAACTCGCCGCCCTGGCCCTCGCCCTGCCGGCCGCGCTGCTCGCGCCCGCCGCCATCGCCGCCCCGTTCGAGGACGTCAGCGTCGGCGCCGGCGTGTCCACCCTCGGCTACGGCGTGGACGTCAACGCCAGCCTCAGCAAGCGCTTCTCCGCCACCGTCGGCTACAGCACCTTCCAGTTCGACGGCGACGAGACCACCGACGAGGTGCGCTACGACGGCGAGCTGAAGTCCGACAACGCCCGCGTGCTGCTGAACTGGCATCCGTTCGCCGGTGGCCTGCAGCTTTCGGTCGGCGCCGTGGTCGGCGACATCAAGGCCGCGGTGACCGGCACTCCGCGCGCCGGCGGCGTCTACGAGTTCAACGGCACCGAGTACTCGGCCGAGGACGTGGGCAGCCTGCAGGGCCGCGTCGAGCTGAAGGACAAGGTCGCCCCGTACGCCGGCATCGGCTACCGCTCGCGCGGCGGCTCGGGGCTGGGCTTCTACTCCGAGCTGGGCGTGGTCGCGGCCAAGACCTCGGTCGAGCTGGTCGCCACCGGCCTGGCCGGCGACTCCCAGTTCGCCGCCGACCTGGAAGCCGAGCGCCGCGACCTGGAGGACAGCGTCGACCTGAGCCTGTACCCGGTGCTGGGCGCCGGCCTGGTGTACCGCTCCTGATCCTGCGGATTCCCTGATCCGCCGTCCCGCGCCGTTGCGCGGGCCTGGCAAGGCCGCCGCTCTTCGCGGCGGCCTTCTTTTTTTGCGTTCCGTGACCGCATCCACGCCGCGGACGCGCGGGTTGCGGATGAAACTGTGGCAGCGCACAAGACCGCGTGCTATCAATACGGCCCATGACCGCAACCCGTGCCAGCTTTTACTTTTGGTACTACTTTCCGAAGCCGCTGGCGGAGGAAGGATTGCGCTCACCCTGAAGAAAGCTTCAGACGCATTCCCGAAAGCCGCCAGCGAACCTGGCGGCTTTTTTCATGCCGCCACGCTGGGCAGGCCCCCCACCAAGAGATGGAAACGCCATGGCCCCGCATACCGACGACCTCCGCATCCGCAGCCTCGAACCGCTGACTCCCCCGGCCGAGCTGCTGGCCCAGATTCCCTGCGACGAGCAGGCCTCGCAGACGGTGGCCGATGCGCGCCGCGCGCTGTCGGCGATCCTGCACGGCCGCGACGACCGCCTGGCGGTGGTGATCGGCCCGTGCTCGATCCACGACCCGCACGCGGCGATGGAATATGCCCGGCGCCTGCGCCCGCTGCGCGACAGCCTCGGCGACGCGCTGGAGATCGTGATGCGCGTGTACTTCGAGAAACCGCGCACCACCGTCGGCTGGAAGGGCCTGATCAACGACCCGGACCTGGACGGCAGCTTCCGCATCAACAAGGGCCTGCGCATCGCCCGCGGCCTGCTGCGCGACATCAACCACCTGGGCCTGCCGGCCGGTTGCGAGTACCTGGACACGATCTCGCCGCAGTACATCGCCGACCTGGTGGCCTGGGGCGCGATCGGCGCGCGCACCACCGAGAGCCAGATCCACCGCGAGATGGCCTCTGGCCTGTCCTGCCCGGTGGGCTTCAAGAACGGCACCGACGGCAACGTGCGCATCGCCGCCGACGCGGTGATGGCGGCGGCGCATCCGCACCATTTCCTGGCCGTGACCAAGGACGGGCGCTCGGCCATCGCCGCCACCGCCGGCAATCCGGACTGCCACGTGATCCTGCGCGGCGGCAAGGCGCCCAACTACGACGCCGCCAGCGTGCAGGCCGCCAGCGAGGTGCTGGAACGCTCGGGCCTGGCGCCGCGGATCATGATCGATGCCAGCCACGCCAACTCCGGCAAGAACCCGGAGCGCCAGCCCGCGGTGGTGGAGGACATCGCCGCGCAGCTGGAGGGCGGCGAGCGCCGGATCATCGGGGTGATGGTGGAAAGCCACCTGGTCGGCGGGCGCCAGGACCCGGTGGCCGGGCGTGCCCTGGCCTACGGGCAGAGCATCACCGACGGCTGCCTTGACTGGGAGGCCTCGGCCGCGGTGCTGGAGCGGCTGGCGCAGGCCGTGCGCCGACGCCGCGCGCTGCCGGCCGCGCACCAGGCCGCCTGAATCCGCCCCCCGGACGCCCCGGCCGCGCACCGCGCCCGGGGCGTTTTTGCGCAGTCCGTTCAGGCTGATGGCCCCCGCAGGTGCCCGCGGCGGCACCGGAAAGGTGCCCGCGGGTCCTGCCCGGGATCCATGTCGGTTCATGTGATACCGGTATCACTTCGGGGAATATCCGTATTCAGCAAAAATGCCCGGAAATCCACGTTGATGAACCGGCGGGCGCTGTTTTGCAGTGCAGCGTGCAAAGCCTTCGGGCGCTCTTCACGATGGCCCCGCATCCCGACGTGGGGGAGGGAGCAGGCCCGCTGGCAGTACGCTGCAAGCGGGCTTTTTTTATGCCTGCCCGGCCCGGGCGCGCGCCGGGCGCATGCCACAATCCGGGCGATGAGCACGCCCACGCCTCCCGTCCCCGCCGCGGATGAACTCCGCAGGCTCCACGCCGAACGCGCCCTTTCCACCCTGCGTGCCGCCTCGGCCGAGCATGCCGCGCTGCTGCAGGACCCCGGGCTGTGCGACCGCGTCGCGCGGGTGGCCCTGGGCAGCGACTTCGCGATCGAGACCCTGCGCCGGCAGCCGGCGCTGCTGGCGCACCTGGCCGCGGACGATCCGGCGCCGCTGCCGCCGCCGGTGCTGGACCCGCTGCAGCCGCATGACTGGCCCGGCCAGCTGCGCCGCTTCCGCGCCGCCGCCTCCACCCGCCTGGTATGGCGCGACGTGCTGGGCCTGGACGACGTCGACGCCACCTTGGCCGGCAGCACGCGGCTGGCCGAGCAATGCCTGGCGCAGGCCCTGGAGGCGCTGGAGCAGGAGTTCGCGCAGCGCCATGGCGTGGTCCGCGATCCGGCCGGCCGGCCGCAGCGGCTGGTGGTGTTCGGCCTGGGCAAGCTCGGCGGCGGCGAGCTGAACTTCTCCTCCGACATCGACCTGGTCTACGCCTACGCCCACGAGGGCGAATCCGACGGCCGCCGCGCGCTGGAGGCCGAGGAGTACTTCGCGCGCCTGGGCCAGCGCCTGGCCAAGCTGCTGGACGAGGTCACTGCCGACGGCTTCTGCCACCGCGTCGACCTGCGCCTGCGCCCGTTCGGCAACGCCGGGCGGGTGGCGTGGTCGTTCGCGGCCATGGACCAGTACTTCCAGCGCGAGGGCCGCGACTGGGAACGCTACGCCTGGCTCAAGGCGCGCGCGGTGGCCGGCGATACCGCCGCCGGCGAGGCCTGGCTGGAGACCCTGCGCCCGTTCGTCTACCGCCGCTACCTCGATTTCACCGCGCTGGACGGCCTGCGCGCGATGAAGGCCGCGATCGTGGCCGAAATGCAGCGCCGCGACATGGCCGACGACCTCAAGCGCGGGCGCGGTGGCATCCGCGAGATCGAGTTCCTGGTGCAGTCGCTGCAGCTGATCCGCGGCGGGCGCGAACCGGCGCTGCGCGGCCGCTGCCTGCTGCCGGCGCTGCAGGCGCTGGTGGAGGGCGGGCAGATCGCCGCGCAGGACGGCGCCGCGCTGGCCGCTGCCTACCGCTTCCTGCGCCGGCTGGAGAACCGGGTGCAGATGCTGGGCGATGCCCAGGTCCACTCGGTGCCGGAGGATCCGGAAGCGCGCGAGCGCATCGCCCTGGCCCTGGGCCACGCAGGCTGGGAGGCGCTGGCGGCGGAACTGGCCGCCTGCCGCGCCCGGGTGTCGGCCGAGTTCGACGCGCTGCTGGTGCCGCGCCGGCGCGAATCCGCGCCGGACGCGCTGCAGGATTACTGGCGCGCGCTGCCGCAGGCCGGCGAGGCCGGAGTGCTGGCCGATGCCGGTTTTGGCGATCCCGCCGGCGCCGACGCGGCACTGCGCGACTTCGCCCGCGGCAACGGCGTGCGCGCGCTGTCGGACGCGGCGCGCGCGCGCCTGGACCGGGTGGTGCCGGCGCTGCTGGGTGCGGCCGCGCGCTCGGCGCAGCCGGATGCGGCGCTCAAGCGCCTGCTGGGCCTGCTGCAGTCGATCCTGCGCCGCGCCAGCTACCTGGCCCTGCTGGACGAGCAGCCCAGCGCGCTGGCGCGGCTGGTCGACGTGCTGGCGCGCAGCGCGCTGCTGGCCGACCGCATCGCCGCCTATCCGCTGCTGCTGGACGAGCTGCTGGACATCCGCGTGGCCGGGCCGATCCCGGACGCGGCGGAAATGCACCGCGCCTGCGCCGCGGCGGTGGCCAGCGGCGACGGCGACCCGGAGGCGGCGTTGCGCGCGCTCAACGAGGTGCGCCTGGCGCTGAGCTTCCGCATCGCCCTGGCCGCGCTGGACCGGCGCCAGCCGGCCACGGACAGCGTGCGCGAGCTGGCCTGGCTGGCCGACGCGGTGGTGGCCCAGGTGCTGGCCATGGCCGAGGGCGAGGTGGTCGCTGCGCACGGCCGCATCCCCGGCGGGCGCTTCGCCGTGGTCGGTTACGGCAGCCTCGGTGGCTGCGAGCTTGGCTTCGGTTCGGACCTGGACCTGGTGTTCCTCTACGACGCCGACCCGGAGGCCCTGTCCGACGGCGCGCGGCCGCTGGAGGCCGGGCGCTGGTACGCGCGTCTGGCGCAGAAGGTGGTGGGCCTGCTGGGCGCGGTCACCAGCGCCGGGCGCCTGTACGAGACCGACATGCGCCTGCGCCCGGACGGCGGCAAGAGCCTGCTGGTGTCCTCGCTGTCCAGCTATTCGGAATACCAGCTGCACCGCGCCTGGACCTGGGAGCACCAGGCCCTGGTGCGCGCGCGCATGGTCGCCGGCGATGCCTCGATGGGGGCGGACTTCGAGCGCATCCGCCGCCAGACCCTGGCGCGGCCGCGCGATCCGGCGGCGCTGGCCGCCGACGTGGCCGGCATGCGCCGGCGCATGCGCGCCGAGCTGGACCGCAGCGACGCGGCGCGCTTCGATCTCAAGCAGGGCGCCGGCGGCCTGGTCGACCTGGAGTTCCTGGTGCAGTACCTGGTGCTGCGCGAGGCCGCGACCTGCCCGCCGCTGCTGGAGCCGCGCGACACGCCGCGGCTGCTGGCCGCGCTGGGCGCGGCCGGCCGGCTGGCGGAGGCCACCGTGCAGGCGCTGCTGGCGGCGCATGCGGCGCTGGTGGAGGCGGGCCTGGGCTGCACCCTGGACCGGCGCCCGCGGCTGGTTCCCGACGACGGCGCGCTGGATCCGCAGCGGGCGCAGGTGGCCGCTGCGATCGCCGCGCACGGACTGGTGTTCGACCCGGCGCCGGACGCCTCCTAGGGCGCGTCCTCCAGCCCCAGCCGCCGGCGCACCTCGGCGGCGACCCGCGCGGTCTCGCGCAGCGGCTGCACCGGGAACGGTTCCAGCCCGCCGGCAAGCGCGCGCACCCGGCCCAGATCCTGCAGTGCGCGCAGGAAGGCCGCCAGGCGCCCGCGTGCCAGCTGCGGTTCGAGCACGTACACCGGCGCGTCGGTGGCACAGGCCTCGGAGAGCATGTTCACCGAGTCCGGGGTGCAGACGATGCGGTCGGCGCAGGCCAGCAGGCCCGGATAGGGGTTGGCGCCGCCGCCGTCCCAGGCCATGCCCGGCACGCCCTGCATCGCCGCGTGCAGCGGCGCGGAGGCGGCCGCCGGGGTGCGCCGCGAGACCGTGGCCAGCAGGCTGCCACCCTCCGCACGCACCTGCGCGCGCAGCGCCGCCAGCGCCTGCGCCAGCGAATCCAGCGACCAAGGCGCATGCCGGGTCGGGCCGCCCAGCAGCAGCGCGGTGCGCGGACGCGGCAGCGCGCACAGCGCGCGGAACTGCTGCCGCGCCCGTTCCAGCCAGGCGTCGTCGACCGGGTTGAGGCTGCCCAGCAGGGTGATGACGTTGGTGCCGCGCAGGCGGTCATGCTCCGGCACCACCACCAGGTCCCAGTGGCGGCTGTCGATGCGCGGATCGAGGATCTGCACCGCACGCGCGCCGCGCTCGCGCGCCAGGCGCCCGGCCAGCGCACCCTGGCGGCCGCAGCCGATCGCCAGCGCCGGGGCCGG
>NZ_ALIP01000162.1:0-1972 GCF_000283075.1 Pseudoxanthomonas sp. GW2 | reverse complement strand
CGACGACCTGGCCGCGGTGATCGAGGCCCTGGACCTGCGCGACGCCACCCTGGTCGGCTTCTCCACCGGCGGCGGCGAGGTGGCGCGCTACATCGGCCGCCACGGCACCTCGCGGGTCAAGGCCGCGGTGCTGGTCTCGTCGGTGCCGCCGCTGATGCTCAAGACCGAGGACAACCCGGGCGGCCTGCCGATCGAGGTATTCGACGGCCTGCGCAAGGGCTCGATCGAGAACCGCTCGCAGCTGTACCTGGACATCGCTTCCGGTCCGTTCTTCGGCTTCAACCGTCCGGGTGCCAAGCCCAACCAGGGCCTGATCCAGTCGTTCTGGGCGCAGGGCATGCAGGGCGGGCACAAGAACACCTACGACTCGATCGCCGCGTTCTCGGCCACCGACTTCCGCGAAGACCTCAAGAAGTTCGACGTGCCGACCCTGGTGATCCACGGCGACGACGACCAGATCGTGCCGATCGACGCCTCCGGCCGCGCCTCGGCCGCGCTGGTGAAGGGCGCGCAGCTGATCGTCTACCCCGGCGGCCCGCACGGCATCACCGACACCCACAAGGACCGGCTCAACCAGGACCTGCTGGACTTCCTGCGGCGCTGAAGCGGCGGCCGCGACGGACCGGCGCGACGGGCGGCCCGTGGCCGCCCGTCGTCGCATGCGCAAGGCCGAGCCATCCGCGGTTTAACCTCGCGCTGCTACGGTGTGCGGGAAGCCGCCTGCACGCGGCGACCGGAACCGACGCCATGCGCACCTTCCTGCTTCCTGCCTGCCTGGTCCTGCTGGCCGCCGCGATGCCGGCCCTCGCCCAGGAACCGGACGCCGCCGGCGGGGAGGGGGCCGGCCTGGACCTGGGCCTGCCGCAGTCCGCGCGCGCCGGCTACCGCAACGACCCGCCCGGCACCTGGTACGGCGACACCTCCGGGGTGGCGACCACCCGCCAGCGCAGGCAGGTCACCTACCGCTACCGCTGCCCGACCGCGCCGGACGGCAAGGAAACCGACATCACCGGCAGCGTCGAGGCCGGCGTGGGGTATTCGCGGCATGGCGGCAACAGCAACTGGCAGGGCGCGACGGTCAACTACTGCAAGGAGCAGGCGACCGACGACGGCGGTTCGCGCATCATCAACGTGCAGCTGCACGTGGACAGCTCCGACGGTCCCGGTTTCTACGGACCGCATGGCTCCGGCTGGGGCCCGTATCCGCCCCTGCGCCACCGCTGAATACGGCCCCGCGCATCCATGCGCGGCAGCACGGACACGCGCGCACGCAGGTGCGCGATTGACGGCCGCCGGCGCAACGGCCACCTTGGCCGGGCCTCGATCCCGGGACCCGCCATGGCCAAGCCTGCTTCCCGCCCTCTGCGCCTGCCAGCGCTCGCCGTCCTGATCCTGTCCGCCTTCACCTTCGGCGCCGGGGCACGGCAACCGCCGGCGTGGGAGCCGGTGCCGCCCGGCGAGGGCGCGCTGCATGCGCGCCACGAGAACGCCTTCGTCGCCCTGGGCGAGCGGCTGTACCTGCTGGGCGGGCGCGGGCAGCGGCCGCTGGACATCTACGATCCGGCCAGCGGGCGCTGGAGCCAGGGCGCGCCGCCGCCGCTGGAGATCCACCACTTCCAGGCGCTGGCGCACGAGGGCCGGCTGTACGTGCTGGGCGCGTTCACCGGCGACTTCCCGGAGGAGCAGCCGCTCACCCACGTGCTGGTCTACGACCCCCGCGCCGACCGCTGGAGCCAGGGTGCGGAGATCCCCGCGCACCGGCGCCGCGGCGCGGCCGGGGTGGTCTCGCACGGGGGCAGGATCTACCTGGTCGGCGGCAATACCCGCGGCCACATGAGCGGCTACGTGCCGTGGCTGGATGCCTTCGATCCGGCCAGCGAGCACTGGGAGGAGCTGCCTGACGCGCCGCATGCACGCGACCACTTCCACGCCGCGGTGCTCGACGGAAGACTCTACGCCGCCGGCGGCCGCC
>NZ_ALIP01000161.1:0-10336 GCF_000283075.1 Pseudoxanthomonas sp. GW2 | reverse complement strand
GCGCATGATGCGACCCATGTCCCCGGCCCCGGCGCCATGACCACGAACGGCATCGACGATTTCCTCGAGCACCTGCGGGTGGAGCGGGCGATGTCGCCGCACACCCTGGACGCCTACCAGCGCGACCTGCAGGCGCTGCAGGACTGGGCTGCCGCGCGCGGCGCCGCGGCCGCCCGCCTGGACGGCGCGCAGCTGCGCGAGTTCATCGCCAGCGAGCACCGCCGCGGGCTGTCGCCGACCAGCCTGCAGCGGCGCCTGTCCCCCTGCCGCAGCTACTACGCCTGGCTGCTGAAGCACGGCGCGATCGCCGCCAGCCCGGCCACCGGCCTGCGCGCGCCGCGCGCCCCGCGCAAGCTGCCCCAGGTGCTGGACGTGGACGAGGCGGTGCAGCTGGTGGAAGTGGACACCGACGCCCCGTTGGGCCTGCGCGACCGCGCCCTGCTGGAACTGTTCTATTCCTCCGGCCTGCGCCTGAGCGAGCTGTGCGCGCTGCGCTGGCGCGACCTGCAGCTGGAGGAAGGACTGGTCACGGTGCTCGGCAAGGGCAGCCGCCAGCGCACCGTGCCGGTGGGCTCGCACGCGCGCCGCGCGCTGCAGGAGTGGCGCAAGTCCACCGGTGCAGGCGGCGACGATTTCGTGTTCCCCGGCCGCGGCGGCCGCCCGATCAGCCCGCGCGCGGTGCAGGTGCGGATCCGCCAGCTGGCCGCGCGCCAGGGGCTGTTCAAGCACGTGCACCCGCACATGCTGCGGCACAGCTTCGCCAGCCACGTGCTGGAGTCCTCCGGCGACCTGCGCGGCGTGCAGGAACTGCTCGGCCATGCCGACATCGCCACCACCCAGATCTATACCCACCTCGATTTCCAGCACCTGGCGAAGGTCTACGACGCCGCGCACCCGCGCGCCCGGCGCAAGGGCTAGCGGCGGGCGGCGCAGGCCGGCCCGGAGATGCCCCGCAGGCGATTCCGGCGTACCCTGCCTGCGTCGCCCCGCCGGGTTCCAGCGGCGGGCCATCCTGGGCAGGGTAGCGCCGCAACCGGCAGCGCCCGCGGGCAGTGGAGGACGAGGATGCATTCCCGCGACGAGAAGCTGTGGACCGTGCTGCGCCTCGTGCTGGCGGTGCTGATCGCCGCGCATGGCTGGGCACGCCTGTTCGCCGGCGCGGTGGCGCCGTTCGGGCAGTGGCTGGACGGCCTGGGCCTCATGATCGGACCGGTGATCGCCTGGGGCGTGACGCTGTACGAGATCGTCGGCTCGGCCCTGTTCGCGCTGCGCCGTTTGGTGTTCCCGCTGAGCCTGGGCTTTGCCGCGATCTACCTGGCTGGACTGGTGCTGGTGCACCTGCCCGAGGGCTGGTTCGTGGTCGGCCTGGGCCGCAACGGCATGGAGTACAGCGTGCTGCTGGTCTGCGCCCTGTTATGCGTGGGCACGCATTACCGGGAGTCGCGACCGCGCTCCTGAAGCCCGGCCCCCCGGAGGCTACCAATGAAGCCGGAACAACTGCGCCAGTACGCGCTCTCACTGCCGGAGGCCAGCGAGGCCCCGCACTTCGACTACGCCTCGTTCCGGGTCGGGGGCAGGATCTTCGCGACCATGCCGCCGGACGGCAAGCACGCGCACCTCTTCCTCGACGACGAGCAGCGGGAACTGGCGGTCCGTTTGCATCCGGCCTGGGTCGAGACCCTGACCTGGGGCAGCAAGGCGGTGGGGGTGCGCATCCGCCTGGCCGGCGCCAACCCGAAGATCGTGGCCGCGCTGGTCCGCCTGGCCTGGGAGCGCCGGGCGCCCAGGGCGCTGCGCGGCGGCTGAGGCGCCGGGACGCCGCAGCCGCGTGCCAGCGGCGCTGGCCAGGATCGAAGTTCCGGCCGCTCAGTCGCGCCGCAGCAGCCACCAGGCCGCCAGCCCGATGCCCAGCCCGGCGATGATGGCCTTGGCCGGCGAGCGGCGCACGTCCTGGCACAGGCCCTCGACGATGTTCACCCGGTCGGCGGCAACCAGCGCCAACCAGTGGCCGATGTCGTTCTCGCTGCGGCGGAAGGCGGCGCGGCGGATCGCGCCGCTGAGGCCCTTCGGTGGAAGGCGGGTGCCGAACGTGCGCGAATGCTCCGGCCGCTCGACCGACTTGAGCACCTCGACGGTCATCGGCTGCCGCGGCGGCGGCTCGCTCCACGGCACGTCCAGCCGTGGTGGGGTGCGTTCCATTGGCACAGCCGGGCGGTTCCCGCGTTCCAGGTCCGAACCCCAGCCGGGGATGTGGGCGTAGCTGCTGCGATCCATGGTCTGCTCCTGTGCGCGCCGGCTCATGCTTCCGCCCGCGCCGAAGGCGGGACCAGCACGGTCTTGATGCAGTTGTCGCGCTTGTTGACGAAGATGTCGTAGGCGTCGGCCACGTCCTCCAGCGGGATGCGGTGGGTGATGACCTCGCGCGGGGAGATGTGGCCTGCGCGGATGTGCTCGATCAGCCGCGGCAGGTGGCGCTTCACGCTGGCCTGGTTCATGCGCAGGGTCAGGCCCTTGTTCACCGCGTTGCCGATCGGAATCATGTTGAAGGTCGGCCCATAGACACCGACGATCGAAATGCGCCCGCCCTTGCGCGCGCTGTTGATTGCCCAGTGCAGGGCGATCGGCGAGCCGGCCTGCAGCATCAGGATCTTCCCGGTGATGCCGTGGAACGCGCTGCCGGTGGCGTCGCAGCCGACCGCGTCGATGCACACGTCCGCGCCCAGCCAGTCGGTGATCTTCTTCAGGTGGGTGGCGACGTCATCGACCTCGCGGAAGTTGACCGTCTCGGCGTGGGCGAACTTCTTCGCGAACTCCAGGCGGTAGTCCTCGCAGTCGACCACAATCACACGGCCGGCGCCGAAGAACCACGCGCTCTTGGCCGCGAACAGGCCGACCGGACCGGCGCCGAACACGACCACGGTGTCGCCCTCGCGGATGCTGCCCATCTCCGCGGCCTGGTAGCCGGTGGGGAAGGCGTCGGTCAGCAGCACCGCGTCCTCGATGTGGATGTCCTCGGGGATCACGGTCGGGCCGACGTCGGCGAAGGGCACGCGCACGTACTCGGCCTGGCCGCCGTCGTAGCCGCCGGCGGTATGGGTGTAACCGTAGAAGCCACCCATTGCGCTGGCCTGCGAATTGACGTTGTGGCAGTTGCCGTACAGCTCCTTCTGGCAGAAATAGCAGCTGCCGCAGAAGATGTTGAACGGCACCAGCACCCGGTCGCCCACCTTCAGGTTCTGCACCGAGGGCCCGACTTCCTCGACCACGCCGCAGAACTCGTGGCCGATGATCGAGCCGACCCGGGTGTCGGGCACCAGGCCGTTGTAGATATGGATGTCCGATCCGCAGATGCAGGTGCGGGTGACGCGCACGATGGCATCGTTCGGATGCTCGATCTCCGGCTCGGCGACATGCTCGATGCGCATCTTGCGGGGGCGGCGGTAGGTGGTGGCCAGCATTGGGATCTCCACTCGGATTGCTGCGCCGGGGGCCCGGCCAGGCGTACGACCTTGGCGCCAGAGCCGTGAACAGCACGCGTCGCCGACGTGTCGGGGGCGTGGAGGTGCCGCGCCGGAGCCTGCACGTTCTGCAGTGCCGACGGTCCGGCAGATGCTCCGCAGCCGCCTGCCAGCCGCCGCGGGCCGGACCCGAGGGCGGCAGGCCGCCAATCGCGGGCAGGAACCCGGCCGGTGCCGCGTCCGCGTGCGGTGGATGGACTTGCGGCGACGCGGCCTTGCCGGGCCCGTGGAAGGGGATCGCACGCGCAGCTGCCAGCGAGGCGTCGCGTGCGGAGACTGCCCGCCGCGGTCCCGGTTGCCGCGAGCGGTGGACTGCTGGGCTGCGGCCTGGATGGCGTGGCGATGGCGGGCCTGGCCTGGCCCCGGTGGGGATCCGGGCCCTGGATGCCCGATGGGCTTGCGCGCGGTGGTCATCGCCGGCGGGCGCCAGGCCTGGCGGCGGCCGGCTTGAACCGGTCCGGGTCAGCCCCCACTGAGGGAGCTATCGATCCCCGGAGTGCCGCATGGACCCCAGCCAGAACCCCAATGTGTTCCACGCCACCACCATCGTCTGCGTGCGCCGCGGCGACAAGGTGGCCATCGCCGGCGACGGCCAGGTGACGCTTGGCCACACGGTGATGAAGGGCAACGCGCGCAAGGTGCGCCGCCTGGGCCGCGACGGCCAGGTACTGGCGGGCTTCGCCGGCGCCGCCGCCGACGCCTTCACCCTGTTCGAACTGTTCGAGGCCAAGCTTGAGAAGCATGGCCAGCTGACCCGCGCCGCGGTGGAGCTGGCCAAGGACTGGCGCACCGAGCGCCGCCTCGGCAAGCTCGAGGCCCTGCTGGCGGTGGCCGACAAGGAAACCTCGCTGGTCATCAGCGGCACCGGCGACGTGATCGAGCCGGAGGACGGCATCATCGCCATCGGTTCCGGTGGCAGCTACGCGCTGTCGGCCGCGCGCGCCCTGCTGGCGCATACGCAACTGGACGCCCGCACCATCGCCACCGAGGCGATCGGCATCGCCGGCGACATCTGCATCTACACGAACCGCAACGTGGTGGTCGAAGAGCTGTGAGGAAGAACCGGGATTCAAGAGCCGGGATTCGTGATTCGGGATTGGTGATTCGTAGAGAGCAAAGCGCTCCTTCAACTCACTTCCGTCGCGAACCGGCCCGGTGCTGCTTCTTCCAGCCACAAATCACGAACCACGAATAACGAATCACGGATCCCCCAGATGACCGCGAACAATTCCCCGACCATGACCCCGCGCGAGATCGTGCAGGAGCTGGACCGCCACATCGTCGGCCAGCAGGCCGCCAAGCGCGCGGTCGCGATCGCCCTGCGCAACCGCTGGCGGCGCATGCAGCTGGACCCGGAGCTGCGCAACGAGGTGATGCCCAAGAACATCCTGATGATCGGCCCCACCGGCGTGGGCAAGACCGAGATCGCGCGGCGCCTGGCGACGCTGGCCAACGCCCCGTTCGTCAAGGTCGAGGCCACCCGCTTCACCGAGGTCGGCTACGTGGGCAAGGACGTGGAGCAGATCATCCGCGACCTGGCCGATACCGCGGTCAAGATGTACCGCGAGCAGGCCAAGGCGCGCGTGCGCCTGCAGGCGGAGGAACGCGCCGAGGAGCGCATCCTCGACGCGCTGCTGCCGCGCCGCGCGGTGCCGGGCTTCGGCGGCGGCACCGCCGAGGTGCAGGTGTCCGGCCCGGAGGATTCCACCCGCGCCAAGTTCCGCCGCATGCTGCGCGACGGCGAGCTGGACGACCGCGAGATCGAGCTGGAGCTGGCCGCCGCCGCCCCGGGCGTGGACATCATGACCCCGCCGGGCATGGAGGAGATGGGCCAGCAGCTCAAGCAGATGTTCGCCAGCCTCGGCGGCGGCCGCACCCACAAGCGCACCCTGACCATCCGTGCCGCGCGCCCGCAGCTGATCGAGGAGGAGGCCGCGCGCCTGGTCAACGAGGACGACGTGCGCGCCGCGGCGATCGAGGCCTGCGAGCAGCACGGCATCGTGTTCATCGACGAGATCGACAAGGTCGCCAAGCGCGGCGAGAACGTGGGCGGCGGCGATGTCTCCCGCGAGGGCGTGCAGCGCGACCTGCTGCCGCTGGTGGAAGGCTCCACCGTGTCCACCAAGTACGGCACGGTCAGGACCGACCACATCCTGTTCATCGCCTCCGGCGCCTTCCACCTGGCCAAGCCCTCGGACCTGATCCCGGAGCTGCAGGGCCGCTTCCCGATCCGCGTGGAACTGGGCGCGCTGAGCAAGGAAGACTTCGTGCGCATCCTCACCGAGCCCAAGGCCGCGCTGACCCGGCAGTACGTGGAGCTGCTGGCCACCGAGGGGGTGAAGCTGGAGTTCACCACCGACGCCATCGAGCGCATCGCCGAGATCGCGGCCGAGGTCAACGAGCGCCAGGAGAACATCGGCGCCCGCCGCCTGCACACCGTGCTCGAGCGCCTGCTCGACACCCTCAGCTACGAGGCCCCGGACCGCGATGGCCAGGCGATCACCATCGACCGCGCCTACGTGGACCAGCACCTGGGCGAACTGGTGCAGGATCCGGACCTGAGCCGCTACATCCTCTGAGCGGTCGCGACGCCTGGCGTGGAAGGGCCGGCACCATGGCGGTGCCGGCCCTTCTTGCTAGCGGAAAGCCGCCTGGGCGCGCCCGCGCAGCGCAACGCCGGTGCGCGACCTGGCCACGCCGGCTTTCTTCGCGCTCCCGGCCGAAGGCTCGCGCGGCGCGGCCGCGGTCGTCGCGCGCCGGCCCGGGCGCGAGGCGGCGGCGTTGTTGCCGAGTGCCAGCTCGCCCATCACATCGGATGATTCGCGGTTGATCCGGGCCAGCTGTGCCTCGAAGTGCTCCAGGGCGCGGCTGAACAGCTGCTCCTTGCGCAAGGTGCGCGTGATCGTGGCCGATTCCCTGGAGCGTCCCTGCGTGGTTGCCGCCACGCGCTGGCGCTGGGCCAGGTCGCGCTGGCGGTCGCGCAGTTCGCGGGTGCGCCGGATCAGGGTGGCCAGCTGTTTCACTTCGTACGGCCCGCGCGCCTGCAGCAGCTGCTTCTCGCGGGCATTGAGCAGGGCGGACTGGGCGGGCGTCATCCTCATCTGAGGTCCTCCGTCTTCGTCGGGCGTGCCCTGGATCATGCGGAGCACGGCGTGCAGGCCGTGCGATTTGTGCCGCCCCGCGGGCCACGCGCCACCCGGCGGACGTGCCCCGGGTCTGCTTCGCGATCTGCGAGCCTCCGCGCGCGTCATGCAGCGGAATCGCCGATGCCTGCTTCACTGCGCCGGCGGTGGTGGCGCGTTCCTCGGCGGCTGGTGGCTGGCGCTTTAGAGGGCCTTCATCGCACAGCGTTCAGCGCGGCCATGGCGGCAGGGCGAAGGCCTCGTCCTCGACGCACGCTACCAGGCGCTCGCCCGGCTGCTGCATCGGCACCACGCCGGCGGTGAAGGCCGAGAACGCCGGCAGCACGGTCAGGCGCTCGCGCAGCCAGAACGCCGGCCAGCGCCGGCGCATGCCGGGCAGGGCGGCCAGGGGGTGCAGGTGGCCGCACAGCACGTGCGCGTCCGGCGCCGGGCGCGGCTCGTGGCGCAGCAGAAACGGGCCATCGCGCTGTTCGCTGCCGGCGTCCTCGACACCCAGCGCGGCCGCGTCCAGGGCGCGGTCGTGGTTGCCGCGCAGCACGCGGATGCGCAAGCCGGGATGGCCTGCGCGCCAGGCCTGCCACGCCGCCAGCCAGTGTGCGCGCGGTGCCGGGCCGTGCAGGAGGTCGCCGAGGATCCACAGCACTTCGGCCGGATACCCGGCCAGCAGCGCATCCAGGCGCCGCAGGTCGAGCGCGGTGCCGCCGCCGGGGATCGCCAGGCCGGCGCGGCGGAACGCATCGCCCTTGCCCAGGTGCAGGTCGGCCACCAGCAGGGCGCGCGCCCGCGGGCGCCAGAGCGCGCGGCCACCCAGCACGTGCACCGGCTCGCCGGCCAGCCGCGTGCGCCACTCAGCGTCCATGGCGGCGCTCCAGCCGTTTCTGGGATCGCGTCGACAACTCGGCGTCGCAAGGCGCACGCGGGTTTCATCGCCCTGCAATGTTCGCGAAGAAAAATTTGAAACGCACTGGCGACTACCATGCCGCGCTGCCACCGACCGGTGGCCTTTCTTTTTTGGCAGAACCCGATGAAGCGCACCACTTGCAGCAGAAACCGCCTGTTCGTCGTCATCTCCGGCATCCTGGCGCTCGCGCCGGCGGCCCCCGGCATGGCAGAAGATGCAGTCGCCGCCGACACCCCGGTCAGCACGCTCGACGCCGTGCGCGTCGTGGCGGACTACGGCTACCAGCCCGTCGACGTGAAGCGGGACGCCGACGTCATCGTCGATTCGGTCACGTACAACGACCTCGAGGCGCCGACCGGCGACAACTCCATCGCTTCGATGCTGGTCCAGGTCCCGGGAGTCAGCTTCGAGGGCGACGGCGACGAGCCGCGCTACATCACCATTCGCGGCATCTCCGCGGACCTCAACGTGACCACGCTGGACGGCCTGGCGCTGGCGACGACCGGCGAGAACGGCGGCGGCAGCCGCCGCGTCAACCTGCAGCTGATCCCCAGCGACATCGCCGAACGCGTGGACGTATTCAAGGCGTTCACCGCGGAACAGGATGCCGCCGCCATCGGCGGTGCGGTCGACATCGTCACGCGATCGGCCTTCGCCACGGCCAGCCCCTACTTCATGGCCGACGCCTACGGGATCTATTCCAGCTTCGAGGGCCCGGCCGGCGAGAACGCGGGCGGCGCCGGCAGGTCGCACTGGGGCAAGGGCCTGAAGACCGCGTTCGCAAGCCGTTTCGGCGCCGACGAGCAGTTCGGCGTGGTGTTCACCGCGCGCTACCAGGACCGCGTGCGCAACTCCAGCAAGATCTGGAGCGACGCGCGCACCTATTTCAACGAGGCCGGCCAGACGATCGCCGCGCCCGACCCGGCGCTGGGCTGGGACGGCAACAACTCGCTGACGAAGCTGGCCTGGGGCGACTACAGCAACGTCATCACCAACAAGGGCGCCTCGCTCAAGCTGGAGTGGCGCCCCCGCGAGGACGTCGACGCCTTCGCGATGGGCTATGCCTACAACCGCCGGGAATCGTCGACGATGAACTCGACGAACCTGCTGGGCAACCCCCGCAACTTCCCCGAACGGTTGCGGGACAGTGGAACGGTGGCCGTGGACTACATCCAGTCCGTGGTGCGCTACAACCAGTGGGACCGCACCGCCAGCGGCCTGATCAGCGGCATGGACTGGCGGCTGGGCGACCTGTCCGACCTGTCGCTGCGCGCCGGCTACACGCGCGAGGTCTACAAGGACACGCAGCCTTACCTGCAGACGCGCACGACGCCGCGCGGGCAGTACTTCAGCTACCGGATGAGCGAGCTTCCGGAGCTCGCCGGATACACCGGCGACCCGCTCTCCAACACCTACGTGCTGCGCTCGGCGGAGATGACCTACACCCGGGCGCAGCAGAACGTCCTCGACCTGCGCGCCGACTACTCATTCAACGTGGCCCCCGGCGCGACCGGCCTGGGCTTCGTGACCGGGGTGCGCTGGAGCCGCCTGCGCATGGACAAGGACGTGGACAGCATACGCAAGGTCACCGGCAGCGACGCGACCGGATACATGTACGACCCCGGCTATTCGCACCACGGCAGCAACGGCTTCGTCGTGCCGTGGCCGGACTACGACCGCTTCTACGGCAGCGTGTTCCCGAACCTGCCGGTCGACCAGGCGGCCACCCGGCACCACAGCACGATCTCCGACTACGCCTACGAGGAAGAAGTCGCCAACGCCTACCTGTCGCTGCACTACGCGACCGACGCGACCCACTACATCCTCGGCTTGCGCTACGACGATGCGAGCTTCGATGCCCGCACCCCGCTGACCCTAGACGGCACGCTCACCGACCAGGTCACCCGGCCGAGCGGCGAGTACAGGAGCTGGCTGCCGTCGTTCAACGTCGTCCACGATCTCGGCGAGAACTGGAAGCTGCGAGGCTCGGTGAGCCGCACCATCGGCCGGCCCACGCCCGGGCAGCTCGCCCAGGCCGAGAGCCGCACCTGCGGCGAGGAAACCAGCGGCTGCAGCATCACCCGCGGCAACCCCGATCTCGACCCCCGCCGCGCCGACAACTACGACCTGGCGATCGAGCGCTACTTCGGCGGCAGCGCCCTGGTCGCGCTGACCGCGTTCCGCAAGGACATCGCCGACGACATCTTCACCCTCACCACCGAAGAGGTCGTCGACGGGCTGACCAACCGCATCCGCCAGCCGATGAATGCCGAGAAATCGATGATCCAGGGCCTGGAGCTCGCCCTGGTGAACCGTTCGTTCGGCTTCCATCCGAACCTGGGCGCCTCGTTCAACGTCAGCTGGCTCGACGGCGAGATGAACTACGTTGCCGACGGCAGCGGCCGCAAGCTCGACCGCATGCAGTACCAGCCGGACTGGATGGCCAACCTGACGCTGAGCTACCGCATCCCCGCGATCCGCGGCACCGCGCGCCTGTCGGTGAACCACCAGGACGACTACCTCGGCTCCATCGGCTCCACGCCATGGAACGACAAGTTCGTCAACCGGATGACCACGGTCGATCTCTCCTTCTGGCACCAGGTGGGCGAGCGCTGGACGTTCAAGTACGAGATCGACAACCTGCTGGATGCGAGCCCGGAGTGGTACCACGCGCGCGACATCGGCGGCACGATCTCTCAGCGCGACGAGTACGGCCAGGGCGTGTACTTCCACGCCATCTATTCGTTCTGACCCGCCTTCGCGCCGCGCCCGCA
>NZ_ALIP01000160.1:0-17429 GCF_000283075.1 Pseudoxanthomonas sp. GW2 | reverse complement strand
CCCGGCCGCGCCCGCGATCCCTTCCGGCCCCGGCCGGGCGGGGCGCCGGGACCATGGAAGGTGGGTCGGTTGACGCGGTTTTTACCGTCCCGCTATACTTTCATGTCTCGGCAGGCCGTCCTTCGGCCTGCCGTCGTTTTCACGTCCGGCCCCGGTCCGCGGGGCCCCAAGCAGAAGAACCTTAGAATGGCGACGATCAACCAGCTGGTCCGCAAGCCGCGGCAGGCGGAAACGTACAAGAGCGCCTCGCCGGCACTGGAGAAGTGCCCGCAGCGCCGCGGTGTCTGCACCCGCGTCTACACCACCACCCCGAAGAAGCCGAACTCGGCCCTGCGTAAGGTCGCCAAGGTGCGCCTGACCAACGGCTACGAGGTCATCTCGTACATCGGCGGCGAAGGCCACAACCTCCAGGAGCACTCCGTGGTGCTGATCCGCGGCGGCCGCGTCAAGGACCTGCCGGGCGTGCGTTACCACACCGTCCGCGGTTCGCTGGATGCCGCCGGCGTCACCAAGCGTCGCCAGGGCCGTTCGAAGTACGGCGCCAAGCGCCCGAAGAGCTAATCGAGGAAGCCCGACATGTCCCGTAAAGGTTCCACCCCCCAGCGCTCCGTCCTGCCCGATCCCAAGCACGGGAGCGAGACCATCGCCCGCTTCATCAACATGGTGATGAAGAGCGGCAAGAAGTCGATCGCCGAGAACATCGTGTACGACGCGATGGAAGTGATCGGCCAGAAGAACCCCAACGCCATCGAGCTGGTGCAGAAGGCGCTGGACAACGTCGCCCCCGCGGTCGAGGTCAAGTCCCGTCGCGTCGGTGGCGCGACCTACCAGGTGCCGGTCGAGGTTCGCGCCTCCCGCCGCCTGGCCCTGGCCATGCGCTGGGTGATCGATTCGGCCCGCAAGCGCGGCGAGAACTCGATGGCCCGCAAGCTGGCCGGCGAGCTGCTGGACGCGGCCGAGAACCGCGGTGGCGCGATCAAGAAGCGCGAAGAGACCCACCGCATGGCCGAGGCCAACAAGGCCTTCGCCCACTACCGCTGGTAACAGCCCGCGGGCCCCTGGCGGGCCCGCGCGACCAGCCCGGACGGCGCGGCATGTTCCGCGCCCTCCGCATTTCAGGGGGTGCCGCGCAGCCGGCCCCTGCAACCGAAACGCCAAGCTAACGAGAGGCTCCCCGTGGCCCGCACTACTCCCATCGAGCGTTACCGCAATTTCGGCATCATGGCCCACATCGATGCCGGCAAGACCACCACGTCCGAGCGCATCCTGTTCTACACCGGCAAGAGCCACAAGATCGGTGAAGTGCACGATGGCGCCGCGACCATGGACTGGATGGAGCAGGAGCAGGAGCGTGGCATCACGATCCAGTCCGCTGCCACCACCGCGTTCTGGAAGGGCATGGACAAGTCCTTCCCGGAGCACCGCTTCAACATCATCGACACCCCCGGGCACGTGGACTTCACCATCGAGGTGGAGCGCTCGCTGCGCGTGCTGGACGGCGCGGTGTTCGTGCTGTGCGCCGTCGGCGGCGTGCAGCCGCAGTCGGAGACCGTGTGGCGCCAGGCCAACAAGTACCACGTGCCGCGCATCGCGTTCGTCAACAAGATGGACCGCACCGGTGCCAACTTCTTCAAGGTCCGTGACCAGCTGAAGTCGCGCCTGGGTGCCGTGCCGGTCCCGATGCAGATCCCGATCGGCGCCGAGGACAATTTCGTCGGCGTGGTCGACCTGGTCAAGATGAAGGCCATCCACTGGGACGAGAAGACCCAGGGCATGACCTTCGAGTACCGCGACATCCCGGAAGAGCTGAAGGCCCAGGCCGAGGAAGCCCGTTCGTACATGGTCGAGTCCGCGGCCGAGGCGAACGAGGAGCTGATGGACAAGTACCTGGGCGGCGAGGAGCTGACCGAGGACGAGATCTACAGCGCCCTGCGCCAGCGCACCCTGGCCACCGAGATCGTGCCGATGTTCTGCGGCTCGGCGTTCAAGAACAAGGGCGTGCAGGCCATGCTCGACGGCGTGGTCAAGCTGCTGCCGTCGCCGGTCGACGTGCCGGCGGTGAAGGGCGTCGACATGGACGACGAGACCAAGGAGATGACCCGCGAGTCGTCCGACAAGGCTCCGTTCTCGGCCCTGGCGTTCAAGATCATGACCGACCCGTTCGTCGGTTCGCTGACCTTCTTCCGCGTCTACTCCGGCACCCTGAGCGCCGGCGACCAGGTGCTGAACTCGGTCAAGAACAAGAAGGAGCGCATCGGCCGCCTGCTGCAGATGCACTCCAACCAGCGCGACGAGATCAAGGAAGTGCTGGCCGGCGACATCGCCGCCGCGGTGGGCCTGAAGGACGTCACCACCGGTGACACCCTGTGCGCCATCGACGCCCCGATCGTCCTGGAGCGCATGGCGTTCCCGGAGCCGGTGATCTCGATGGCCGTGGAGCCGAAGACCAAGTCCGACCAGGAGAAGATGGGCAACGCCCTGAGCCGCCTGGCCCAGGAAGACCCGTCGTTCCGCGTCCGCACCGACGAGGAGTCCGGCCAGACCATCATCTCGGGCATGGGCGAGCTGCACCTGGACATCATCGTCGACCGCCTGAAGCGCGAGTTCAACGTCGAGGCCAACGTCGGCAAGCCGCAGGTCGCCTACCGCGAGACCATCCGCTCCAGCGACGTCAAGTCGGACTACAAGCACGCCAAGCAGTCCGGTGGTAAGGGCCAGTACGGCCACGTCGTGATCGAGATGTCGCCGATCACCGCCGAGGACCGCGAGAAGTACGCCGACCTGATCAAGGACGACTTCCTGTTCCTCAACGAGATCACCGGCGGCGTGATCCCGAAGGAGTTCATCCCGTCGGTCGAGAAGGGCCTGCGCGAGACCATCACCAGCGGCCCGCTGGCCGGCTTCCCGGTCGTCGGCGTCAAGGTCAAGCTGGTCTTCGGTTCGTACCACGACGTCGACTCGTCGGAAATGGCGTTCAAGCTGGCCGCCTCGATGGCGTTCAAGCAGGGCTTCGCCAAGGCCAGCCCGGTGCTGCTGGAGCCGATCATGAAGGTCGAGATCGTCAGTCCCGAGGATTACCTGGGCGACGTCATGGGCGACGTGAGCCGCCGCCGCGGCGTGCTGCAGGGCCAGGACGACAGCCCGTCGGGCAAGATCATCAACGCGATGATCCCGATGAGCGAGATGTTCGGCTACGCCACCGCGCTGCGCTCGATGACCCAGGGCCGCGCCACCTTCTCGATGGAGTTCGACCACTACGAGGAAGCGCCGAACAACATCGCCGAGACGGTGATCAAGAAGGCGTAAGCGGCGGCGCCCCCGGGCGCGCACATACCAGGCAGGCCATCCCCCGGGGTGGCCCTGCCTCCCAGGAAAAATCCAAGTACAAGAGGTATTTCACCAATGTCCAAGGGTAAGTTCGAGCGCACCAAGCCGCACGTGAACGTCGGCACCATCGGCCACGTTGACCATGGCAAGACCACGCTGACGGCCGCGCTGACGAAGGTCGGTGCCGAGCGTTTCGGCGGCGAGTTCCACGCGTACGACGCGATCGACAAGGCGCCGGAAGAGAAGGCCCGCGGCATCACGATCTCGACCTCGCACGTCGAGTACGAACCCCCGACCCGCCACTACGCGCACGTGGACTGCCCGGGCCACGCCGACTACGTGAAGAACATGATCACCGGTGCGGCGCAGATGGACGGCGCGATCCTGGTGGTGTCGGCGGCTGACGGCCCGATGCCGCAGACCCGCGAGCACATCCTGCTGGCCCGCCAGGTGGGCGTGCCGTACATCGTGGTCTTCCTGAACAAGGCGGACATGGTGGACGACGCCGAGCTGCTGGAGCTGGTGGAGATGGAAGTCCGCGAGCTGCTGAGCAAGTACGACTTCCCGGGCGACGACACCCCGATCATCAAGGGTTCGGCGCTGAAGGCGCTGGAAGGCGACCAGTCGGAGATCGGCGTTCCGGCGATCATCCAGCTGGTGGACGCGCTGGACAGCTACATCCCGACCCCGGAGCGCGACGTTGACAAGCCGTTCCTGATGCCGGTCGAGGACGTGTTCTCGATCTCGGGCCGCGGCACCGTGGTGACCGGCCGCATCGAGCGCGGCGTGATCAAGGTGGGCGACGAAGTGGAAATCGTCGGCATCCGTCCGACCCAGAAGACCACCGTCACCGGCGTGGAGATGTTCCGCAAGCTGCTGGACCAGGGTCAGGCGGGCGACAACGCGGGCCTGCTGCTGCGCGGCACCAAGCGTGACGAGGTCGAGCGTGGCCAGGTGCTGGCCAAGCCGGGCACGATCACCCCGCACACCGACTTCGAGGCCGAGGTGTACGTGCTGTCGAAGGACGAGGGCGGCCGCCACACCCCGTTCTTCAAGGGCTACCGTCCGCAGTTCTACTTCCGCACCACCGACATCACTGGCGCCGTCCAGCTGCCGGAGGGCGTGGAGATGGTGATGCCGGGCGACAACGTGAAGATGTCGGTGTCGCTGATCAACCCGGTGGCCATGGACGAGGGCCTGCGCTTCGCGATCCGCGAGGGTGGCCGTACCGTCGGCGCCGGCGTGGTCGCCAAGATCCTGAAGTAAGCCCCTGCGGGATCCCGGCGACGGGCTCCGCCGCCGGAGAAAGCGCGAAGGGCGGGCCGGAACCCCGGTCCGCCTTCGCCGTCTAAGGGAAGGTCGAGGTTCACGCGTACGCCAGTAGCTCAATTGGCAGAGCAGCGGTCTCCAAAACCGCAGGTTGGGGGTTCGAGTCCCTCCTGGCGTGCCACTTCCCCCGCGACGCGGGGCCGCAACGGTCCCCGCGCCGCAACAGTCAAGAGAGCGACAGCGACTTGAACAGCAAGATCGATCCGGCACAGACCGCCACCAGCGGCGGCGACATGGTCAAGTACGCGCTCGCGGCGCTGCTGGTGCTCGGCGGGCTGTTCGTGTGGTTCTGGTTCGGTGACGCCGCCCGTGCGGCCCGGCTGGGCCAGTGGGCCGGCCAGCTGCGGGCCCTCGCCGTCATCGCCGGCCTGGTCGCCGGCACCTTCGTGTTCATGCTCAGCGCCAAGGGCCGCTCCATGCGCGAGTTCCTGGCCGAGTCGCGCTTCGAGCTGCGCAAGGTCGTGTGGCCGACCCGCCAGGAGGCCACCCGCATGACCTGGGTCGTGGTCGCCGTGGTCGTGGTCCTGAGCCTGATCCTTGCTGGCTTCGATTTCTTCGTTAAGTGGGCGATCGAGCTGTTCCTGAACTTCGGCCGCTGAGGAGAATGTCCAAGTGAAGCGTTGGTACGTGGTCCACGCCTATTCCGGCTTCGAGAAGTCCGTCGCCCAGGCCCTGCGCGACCGCATCGCCATGTACGGCATGGAAGACCGCTTCGGCGAAGTGCTGGTCCCGACCGAGGAAGTGGTGGAGATGCGCTCCGGCCAGAAGCGCCGTTCCGAGCGCAAGTTCTTCCCGGGCTACGTGCTGGTCCAGATCGAGACCCACGACGAGAACGGCATCCCGCGCATCGACAGCGAGAGCTGGCACCTGGTCAAGGAGACCTCCAAGGTCATGGGCTTCATCGGCGGCACCGCCGACCGCCCGCTGCCGATCCGCGACGACGAGGCCGCCGCCATCCTGGATCGCGTCCAGGAAGGCGTGGAGAAGCCGCGCCCGAAGGTCCTGTTCGAGCCGGGCCAGATGGTCCGCGTCATCGACGGCCCGTTCAACGACTTCAACGGCGTGGTCGAGGAAGTCAATTACGAGAAGAGCCGCCTGCGCGTGGCCGTGCTCATCTTCGGCCGCTCCACCCCGGTGGAGCTGGAGTTCGGCCAGGTCGAGAAGGCCTGAGCCGCCGGCCCCGGCAACGGGGCCCCAAAGCTGGTATACTGCGCGGCTTCCTGTCCGGACAGCCGGGCTGCCCCGACGGCCGCCACCCAGGCGGCCTTTCGCGCGACGGGGTACATGAGTTCTACGCGAGGCCGGGACGCGTGATTTTCCCGGAACGATGGGGAGCCTGAACAGGCGTCAGCACCCGGAGATAAACAAAAATGGCAAAGAAAGTCGTCGGTTACATCAAGCTGCAGGTGAAGGCCGGCCAGGCCAACCCCTCGCCGCCGGTCGGTCCCGCGCTGGGCCAGCGCGGCCTGAACATCATGGAGTTCTGCAAGGCGTTCAACGCCGCCACGCAGAAGATGGAGCCGGGCCTGCCGATTCCGGTGGTCATCACCGCCTACTCGGACCGCACCTTCACCTTCATCACCAAGACGCCGCCGGCGACCATCCTGCTGAAGAAGGCCGCGGGCATCACCAGCGGTTCCAAGCGTCCGAACACCGACAAGGTCGGCAAGGTCACCCGCGCCCAGCTCGAGGAGATCGCCAAGGCGAAGGAACCCGACCTGACCGCGGCCGACCTGGATGCGGCGGTTCGTACCATCGCGGGCTCGGCCCGTTCGATGGGGCTGGTGGTGGAGGGGTGAGCACATGGCACTGAACAAGCGACAGAAGGCGATCAAGGCGGCGGTCGAGCCGGGCAAGGCTTACCCCATCGACGAGGCGCTGAAGATCATCAAGGGCTTCACCAAGGCCAAGTTCGTCGAGTCGGTCGACGTGGCCGTGCGCCTGGGCGTGGACGCCAAGAAGTCGGACCAGCAGGTCCGCGGCTCCACCGTGCTGCCGGCCGGTACCGGCAAGAGCGTGCGCGTGGCCGTGTTCTGCCCGCCGGGCGCCAAGGCTGACGAGGCCCTGGCCGCCGGCGCCGACGCCGTCGGCATGGACGACCTGGCCGAGAAGATGCAGGCCGGCGACCTGAACTACGACGTGGTCATCGCCACCCCGGACGCCATGCGCGTGGTCGGCAAGCTGGGCCAGGTGCTGGGCCCGCGCGGCCTGATGCCGAACCCGAAGGTCGGCACCGTGTCGCCGAACCCGGCCGAGGCGGTGAAGAACGCCAAGTCGGGCCAGGTCCGCTACCGCACCGACAAGGCCGGCATCATCCACGCCACCATCGGCAAGGCCGACTTCGCCGACGAGGCGCTGAAGTCGAACCTGCAGGCGCTGCTGCTGGACCTGATCAAGGCCAAGCCGGCGACCTCCAAGGGCCAGTACCTGCAGAAGATCTCGCTCAGCTCGACCATGGGCCCGGGCGTGACCATCGACCAGGGTTCGCTGTCCCTGAAGTGATGCAACGGCGCGCCCGCGCATGCGCGGGCGCCTTTGCGTTGCACCACCCCGGCGCAGGCCGGGAACCAGCGCCCCCGGGGCACGCCCGGGGCGCTGGAAGCTGAAGACACCCGGGTCCCGGCTCCGGCCGGGACCAGGGTGAAGGAATCACCGCTGCCGCTTCGGGCTCCGCCCCGGGACGGTGGCGGCTTTTGAGGGCAGTCGGCGCCGCCACGGGCCGACAGCCGTCAAAGACCGCAGGTGCGGTCGGCGCACATCGACGACGGGCACGGATTGCTCGCTATGGCAGGGAATCGCCGTCGGTGCAGCGGGGCTGCTTAATCGGGTCCCCGGGACCTGGCCTGCGTAGATGGTGCCGCCTTCTGGATGTGTTTCCGGCACGACCGAACCTTCGGACGTACGGGTCAGAAAGGCCAGCACCGGGATGCCCCGGGCATCCCCGGCGCGCAGGGAGGGGCGCCGCCAAGGACCGCAAGCGGCAGGAGCCGCGAGCGGAGTTCATACGGAGGAGTGTTATGGCTCTCAATCTGTCCCAGAAGAAGGAAGTCGTCGCCGAACTGGCCGACGTCGCCGCCAACGCGCACTCCCTGATCGCCGCCGAGTACGCTGGCACCACGGTCGAGCAGATGACCGCGATGCGCAAGAAGGCCCGCGAAACCGGCGTGTTCCTGAAGGTTGTCAAGAACACGCTGGTCGCGCGCGCCGTCGAAGGCACGGAATACGAGTGCGCCAAGGACGCGCTCGTGGGTCCGCTGCTGTATGCGTTCTCGACCGAGGAGCCCGGCGCCGCCGGCCGCCTGATCAAGGAGTTCGCCAAGACCAACGACAAGCTCAAGCCGAAGGTGGTCGCCATGGGCGGCCAGCTGTACCCGGCGAGCCACGTCGAGGTCCTGGCTTCGCTGCCGACCCGCGAGCAGGCCCTGGCCATGCTGGCCCGCGTCCTGGCCGAGCCGGTCACCATGTTCGCCCGCGCGGTCAAGGCCGTCGGCGAGAAGCAGGGTGGCGGCGAGGCTGCGCCGGCCGAGGCTGCCGCCGAGACCGCGTAAGCGTCATCGACGATTTCCGAATCCCTTTCCAGAAAACATTCAGAAGGTAATCACAATGTCCCTTACCAACGAGCAGATCGTCGAAGCCATCGCCGGCAAGACCCTGATGGAAGTGATGGAGCTGGTCAAGGCCATCGAAGAGAAGTTCGGCGTCTCCGCCGCCGCCCCGGTCGCCGTGGCCGCCGGCCCGGTCGCCGCTGGTCCGGCCGCCGAGGAGCAGACCGAGTTCACCGTGGTCCTGAAGGCCGCCGGCGACAAGAAGGTCGAGGTCATCAAGGCCGTCCGCGCCATCACCGGCCTGGGCCTGAAGGAGGCCAAGGACCTGGTCGAGGGCGCCCCGAAGGACGTCAAGGAAGGCGTGTCGAAGGAAGACGCCGAGAAGTTCAAGAAGGAACTGGAAGCCGCCGGCGCCACCGTCGAGCTCAAGTAAGCAGTACCTTGCATCGCCGGAACGCTCGGTGATGCGCCAAAGGCTGGGGGCGAAAGCCCCCGGCCTTCGGTCGTTTCCGGGGCCCATGGCTCCGAAGGGGCCCCGCGAGGGGCCTGCAGTACAGAAAACCCAGTTCCGCACAGGGGAGCTGGTAGTCGGAAGTAGCGGGAGATGGCGTGCTGGTGCCGGCAATACCAGCGACTACCGACTGACAGCTTCATGTTCCCCCGGGTCCGCGGACGCGCGGCCCGCACTGCCAAAGGTGGTACATCCATGACGACGTATTCGTTCACCGAGAAGAAGCGCATCCGCAAGGACTTCGGCAAGCAGCGCTCCATCCTCGAGGTGCCGTTCCTGCTGGCCATCCAGGTCGATTCGTACCGCGAATTCCTGCAGGCCGACACCGACCCCGCCAAGCGCCGCGACACCGGCCTGCACGCGGCGCTGAAGTCGGTGTTCCCGATCGTCAGCTACAGCGGCAACGCCGCGCTGGAGTACGTCGGCTACAAGCTCGGCGAGCCCGTGTTCGACGAGCGCGAGTGCCGCAACCGCGGCCTGTCCTACGGCGCCCCGCTGCGCGTGACCGTGCGCCTGGTGATCTACGACCGCGAGTCCTCCACCAAGGCGATCAAGTACGTCAAGGAGCAGGAGGTCTACCTCGGCGAGATCCCGCTGATGACCGAGCACGGCACGTTCATCGTGAACGGCACCGAGCGCGTCATCGTCTCGCAGCTGCACCGCAGCCCGGGCGTGTTCTTCGACCATGACCGCGGCAAGACCCACAGCTCGGGCAAGCTGCTGTACAGCGCCCGCATCATCCCCTACCGCGGCTCCTGGCTGGACTTCGAGTTCGACCCGAAGGACGCCCTGTACACCCGCATCGACCGTCGCCGCAAGCTGCCGGTGACCATCCTGCTGCGCGCCCTCGGCTACAACAACGAGGAGATGCTGCGCGCCTTCTTCGAGATCAACACCTTCCACATCCTGCCGGAAGGCGTGCAGCTGGAACTGGTGCCGGAGCGCCTGCGCGGCGAAACCCTGGGCTTCGACCTGTCCGACGGCGAGAAGGTCATCGTCGAGGCCGGCAAGCGCATCACCGCGCGCCACGTGCGCCAGCTGGAGCAGTCGGGCATCACCGCGCTGGCGGTGCCGGACGAGTACCTGCTGGGCCGCATCCTGGCCCACGACGTGGTCGACGCCAACACCGGCGAGCTGCTGGCCGCCGCCAACGACGAGATCACCGACGAGCACCTGGCCGCGTTCCGCAAGGCCGGCGTGTCCAGCATCGGCACCCTGTGGGTGAACGACCTCGACCGCGGCCCGTACCTGTCCAACACCTTGCGCATCGACCCGACCCGCACCCAGCTGGAGGCGCTGGTCGAGATCTACCGCATGATGCGCCCGGGCGAGCCGCCGACCAAGGAAGCGGCCCAGAACCTGTTCCACAACCTGTTCTTCACCTTCGAGCGCTACGACCTGTCGGCCGTGGGCCGGATGAAGTTCAACCGCCGCGTCGGCCGCAAGGACGTCGTCGGCCCGGCCGTGCTGTACGACCACAAGTACTTCGCCGAGCGCGCCGACGACGAGTCCAAGGCGCTGGTGTCCGAGCAGGGCGAGACCTCGGACATCCTCGACGTGCTGCGCGTGCTGACCGAGATCCGCAACGGCCGCGGCGTGGTCGACGACATCGACCACCTGGGCAACCGCCGCGTGCGTTCGGTCGGCGAGATGGCCGAGAACGTGTTCCGCGTGGGCCTGGTCCGCGTCGAGCGCGCGGTCAAGGAGCGCCTGTCGATGGCCGAGTCCGAGGGCCTGACCCCGCAGGAGCTGATCAACGCCAAGCCGGTGGCCGCCGCGATCAAGGAGTTCTTCGGCTCCTCGCAGCTGTCGCAGTTCATGGACCAGAACAACCCGCTGTCGGAGGTCACCCACAAGCGCCGCGTCTCGGCGCTGGGCCCGGGCGGCCTGACCCGCGAGCGCGCCGGCTTCGAGGTGCGCGACGTGCACCCGACCCACTACGGCCGCGTCTGCACCATCGAGACCCCGGAAGGCCCGAACATCGGCCTGATCAACTCGCTGGCCGTGTTCGCCCGCACCAACCAGTACGGCTTCCTGGAGACGCCGTACCGCAAGGTCGTGGACGGCCGCATCACCGACGAGGTCGAGTACCTGTCGGCGATCGAGGAGAACGAGTACGTCATCGCCCAGGTCAACGCCGCCCATGACAAGGAAGGCCGCCTGACCGAGGCCTTCGTGCCGTGCCGCCACCAGGGCGAGTCGCTGCTGAAGCCGGCCTCCGAGATCCACTACATGGACGTGTCGCCGATGCAGACCGTGTCGGTCGCCGCGGCGCTGGTCCCGTTCCTGGAGCACGACGACGCCAACCGCGCGCTGATGGGCGCCAACATGCAGCGCCAGGCGGTCCCGACCCTGCGTGCCCAGACCCCGCTGGTCGGCACCGGCATCGAGCGCGCCGTGGCGCGCGACTCGGGCGTGACCGTGAACGCCCGCCGCGGCGGCGAGGTTGTGCAGGTCGACGCCGGCCGCATCGTGGTCAAGGTCAACGAGGAGGAGATCTCCGGCGAGCAGGATGCCGGCGTCGACATCTACACCCTGACCAAGTACACCCGCTCCAACCAGAACACCTGCATCAACCAGCGTCCGCTGGTGCACGTGGGCGACGTGGTCGCGCGCGGCGACGTGCTGGCCGACGGCCCGTCGACCGACATCGGCGAGCTGGCCCTCGGCCAGAACATGCTGATCGCGTTCATGCCGTGGAACGGCTACAACTTCGAGGACTCGATCCTGCTGTCGGAGCGCGTGGTCCAGGAGGACCGCTACACCACGATCCACATCGAGGAGCTGACCTGCGTCGCCCGCGACACCAAGCTGGGCCCGGAGGAAATCACCGCCGACATCCCGAACGTGTCCGAGCAGGCCCTGGGCCGCCTGGACGAGTCGGGCGTGGTGTACATCGGCGCCGAGGTGCGCGCCGGCGACATCCTGGTGGGCAAGGTCACGCCGAAGGGCGAGAGCCAGCTGACCCCCGAGGAGAAGCTGCTGCGCGCGATCTTCGGCGAGAAGGCCTCCGACGTTAAGGACAGCTCGCTGCGCGTGCCGCCGGGCATGGACGGCACCGTCATCGACGTGCAGGTCTTCACCCGCGACGGCATCGAGAAGGACAAGCGCGCCAAGCAGATCGAGGAAAACGAGATCCGCCGCGTCAAGAAGGACTTCGACGACCAGTTCCGCATCCTCGAGGCGGCGATCTACGCGCGCCTGCGCACCCAGATCGTGGGCAAGGTCGCCAACGGCGGCCCGGGCCTGAAGAAGGGCGACACCATCACCGACGCCTACCTGGACGGCCTGAAGAAGTCCGACTGGTTCGCCCTGCGCATGAAGGACGACGACGCCGCCGAGGCGATCGAACGCGCGCAGAAGCAGATCCAGGCCCACGAGAAGGAGTTCGAGCGCCGCTTCGCCGACAAGCGCGGCAAGATCACCCAGGGCGACGACCTGGCCCCGGGCGTGCTGAAGATGGTCAAGGTGTTCCTGGCCGTGAAGCGCCGCATCCAGCCGGGCGACAAGATGGCCGGCCGCCACGGCAACAAGGGCGTCGTGTCCAACGTGGTCCCGGTCGAGGACATGCCGTACATGGCCGACGGCACCCCGGTCGACATCTGCCTCAACCCGCTGGGCGTGCCTTCGCGCATGAACATCGGCCAGATCCTCGAGGTGCACCTGGGCTGGGCCGCCAAGGGCCTGGGCAAGCGCATCCAGAAGATGCTGGACGAGCAGCGCGCCGTGTCCGAGCTGCGCGAGTTCCTGGGCAAGGTCTACAACCACGACAACGAGCTGTTCGGCCAGCGCGTGGACCTGTCGCAGTTCAGCGACGAGGAGCTGGTGGCGATGGCGCGCAACCTCACCGACGGCGTGCCGATGGCCACCCCGGTGTTCGACGGCGCCCACGAGGAGGAGATCCGGCAGATGCTGGAGCTGGCCTACCCGGACGACGACCCGGAGACCGCCCGCCTCGGCTTCAACGCCAGCAAGACCCAGATGCAGCTGTACGACGGCCGCACCGGCGAGGCGTTCGACCGCAAGACCACGGTCGGCTACATGCACTACCTGAAGCTGAACCACCTGGTCGACGACAAGATGCACGCCCGCTCCACCGGCCCGTACTCGCTGGTCACCCAGCAGCCGCTGGGCGGCAAGGCGCAGTTCGGCGGCCAGCGCTTCGGCGAGATGGAAGTGTGGGCGCTGGAAGCCTACGGCGCGGCATACACCCTGCAGGAAATGCTGACGGTGAAGTCCGACGACGTGCAGGGCCGCAACCAGATGTACAAGAACATCGTCGACGGCAACCACGAGATGGTCGCGGGCATGCCGGAGTCCTTCAACGTTCTGGTGAAGGAAATCCGCTCGCTGGCCATCAACATGGAGTTGGAGGACGAGTAAGGCGCGCGGCGCGGCCCGCCACGGACGGGCCGCGCTTCCCCCGAATCGCCCGATCGACCGCCTTTACTCCTGACGGAGACAAGAAATGAAAGACCTGCTCAACCTCTTCAACCAGCAGCGCCAGACGCTGGACTTCGACGCGATCAAGATCGCCCTGGCTTCGCCGGACCTGATCCGCTCGTGGTCCTTCGGCGAGGTGAAGAAGCCCGAGACGATCAACTACCGCACCTTCAAGCCGGAGCGCGACGGCCTGTTCTGCGCGGCCATCTTCGGCCCGATCAAGGACTACGAGTGCCTGTGCGGCAAGTACAAGCGCATGAAGCACCGTGGCGTGGTCTGCGAGAAGTGCGGCACCGAGGTCACCCTGGCCAAGGTCCGCCGCGAGCGCATGGGCCACATCGACCTGGCCTCGCCGGTCGCGCACATCTGGTTCCTGAAGTCGCTGCCGTCCCGCATCGGCCTGATGCTGGACATGACCCTGCGCGACATCGAGCGCATCCTGTACTTCGAGGCCTACGTGGTCACCGAGCCGGGCCTGACCCCGCTCGAGCGCCGCCAGCTGCTGACCGAAGAGCAGTACATGCAGGCGCGCCAGGAGCACGGCGACGACTTCGACGCCGCCATGGGCGCCGAGGCGATCTACGAGCTGCTGCGCACCATCGACCTGCAGGCCGAGATGGCGCGCCTGCGCGAGGAGATCGCCGCCACCGGTTCGGAGACCAAGCTCAAGCGCCTGACCAAGCGCATCAAGCTGATCGAGGCGTTCATCGAGTCCGGCAACCGTCCGGAGTGGATGGTCATGACCGTGCTGCCGGTGCTGCCGCCGGACCTGCGCCCGCTGGTCCCGCTGGACGGCGGCCGCTTCGCGACCTCCGACCTGAACGACCTGTACCGCCGCGTCATCAACCGCAACAACCGCCTGCGCCGCCTGCTGGAGCTCAACGCGCCCGACATCATCGTGCGCAACGAGAAGCGCATGCTGCAGGAGTCGGTTGACGCGCTGATGGACAACGGCCGCCGCGGCCGCGCCATCACCGGCACCAACAAGCGCCCGCTCAAGTCGCTGGCCGACATGATCAAGGGCAAGCAGGGCCGCTTCCGCCAGAACCTGCTCGGCAAGCGCGTCGACTACTCGGGCCGTTCGGTCATCGTGGTCGGCCCGTACCTGCGCCTGCACCAGTGCGGCCTGCCGAAGAAGATGGCGCTGGAGCTGTTCAAGCCGTTCGTGTTCGCCAAGCTGCAGCGCCGCGGCCTGGCCACCACCATCAAGGCCGCCAAGAAGCTGGTCGAGCGCGAAGAGGCCGAGGTGTGGGACATCCTCGAGGAGGTCATCCGCGAGCACCCGGTGCTGCTGAACCGCGCCCCGACCTTGCACCGCCTGGGCATCCAGGCGTTCGAGCCGGTGCTGATCGAGGGCAAGGCCATCCAGCTGCACCCCCTGGTCTGCACCGCGTTCAACGCCGACTTCGACGGCGACCAGATGGCCGTGCACGTCCCGCTGAGCCTCGAGGCCCAGCTGGAGGCGCGCGCCCTGATGATGTCGACCAACAACATCCTGTCGCCCGCCAACGGCGAGCCGATCATCGTGCCGTCGCAGGACGTGGTGCTCGGCCTGTACTACATGACCCGCGCCCTGGAGAACAAGAAGGGCGAGGGCATGGTGTTCGCCAACGTGGCCGAGGTTAAGCGCGCCTACGACAACCGCGTGGTCGAGCTGCACGCCAAGGTCAAGGTCCGCATCACCGAGGTGGTGAAGGACGAGGCCGGCAACAAGCACAAGAAGGCGACGATCGTGGATACCACGGTCGGCCGCGCCCTGCTGGCCGAGATCCTGCCGGAGGGCCTGCCGTTCGAGCTGGCCAACACCGAGCTGACCAAGAAGAACATCAGCCGCCTGATCAACAGCTGCTACCGCCGCCTGGGCCTGAAGGACACCGTGGTGTTCGCCGACCAGCTGATGTACACCGGCTTCAGCTTCGCCACCCGCGCCGGCGTGTCGATCGGCATCGACGACATGCTGATCCCGGAGGAGAAGAAGAGCATCCTCGCCGAGGCCGAGGCCGAGGTGCTGGAGATCCAGGAGCAGTACCAGAGCGGCCTGGTCACCGCCGGCGAGCGCTACAACAAGGTGGTCGACATCTGGTCGCGCACCAACGAGCGCATCGCCAAGGCGATGATGGAGACCATCGGCACCGACAAGGTGGTCAACGCCAAGGGCGAGGAAGTCGCGCAGAAGTCGATGAACTCGCTGTACATCATGGCCGACTCCGGTGCCCGTGGTTCGCAGGCGCAGATCCGACAGCTGGCCGGCATGCGCGGCCTGATGGCCCGCCCGGACGGCTCGATCATCGAGACCCCGATCAAGGCGAACTTCCGCGAAGGCCTGAACGTGCAGGAGTACTTCAACTCCACCCACGGCGCCCGCAAGGGCCTGGCCGACACCGCGCTGAAGACCGCCAACTCCGGTTACCTGACCCGCCGCCTGGTCGACGTGGCGCAGGACGTGGTGATCACCGAGGCCGACTGCGGCACGCTGCAGGGCCTGACCATGACCCCGATCGTGGAAGGCGGCGACGTGGTCGAGCCGCTGAAGGACCGCGTGCTGGGCCGCGTCGTGGCCGAGGACGTGTTCCTGCCGGGCAACGACGAGGACCCGATCGTCACCCGCAACACCCTGCTGGACGAGGTGTGGGTGCAGAAGCTGGAGGACGCCGGCGTCCAGTCGATCAAGGTGCGTTCGACCATCACCTGCGAATCGCCCTTCGGCGTGTGCGCGCACTGCTACGGCCGCGACCTGGCCCGTGGCCACCTGGTCAACATCGGCGAGTCGGTGGGCGTCATCGCCGCCCAGTCGATCGGCGAACCGGGTACCCAGCTGACGATGCGTACCTTCCACATCGGCGGCGCGGCTTCGCGTGCCGCCGCGGTGGACAGCATCACGGTCAAGACCACCGGCTCGATCAAGTTCAACAACCTCAAGACCGTCGAACATTCCGGCGGCCACCTGGTCGCGGTGTCGCGTTCGGGCGAAGTGTCGGTCCTCGACCCGCACGGCCGCGAGCGCGAGCGCTACAAGCTGCCGTACGGCGCCACCATCAACGTCAAGGACGGCGCCGAGGTCAAGGCCGGCCAGACCGTGGCCAACTGGGATCCGCACAACCACCCGATCGTGTCGGAAGTGGCCGGCTTCGTCCGCTTCGTTGACTTCGTCGATGGCGTCACCGTCATCGAGAAGACCGACGAACTGACCGGCCTGGCCTCGCGCGAGATCACCGATCCCAAGCGCCGCGGCTCGCAGGGCAAGGACCTGCGCCCGCTGGTCCGCATCGTCGACAAGGACGGCAACGACCTGACCATCCCGGGCACCGACCTGCCGGCGCAGTACCTGCTGCCGCCGCGCTCGGTGGTGAACCTGCAGGACGGCGCCCCGGTGGGCGTGGGCGACGTGGTCGCCAAGATCCCGCAGGAAGCGTCCAAGACCCGCGACATCACCGGTGGTCTGCCGCGCGTGGCCGACCTGTTCGAGGCGCGCAAGCCGAAGGATCCGGCGATCCTGGCCGAGAAGTCCGGCGTGGTCAGCTTCGGCAAGGACACCAAGGGCAAGCAGCGCCTGATCATCAAGGGACCGGACGGCGAGGAGCACGAGGAGCTGATCCCGAAGTACCGCCAGATCATCGTGTTCGAGGGCGAGCACGTGACCAAGGGCGAGACCATCGTGGACGGCGAGCCGAGCCCGCAGGACATCCTGCGCCTGAAGGGCGTGGAGGACCTGGCCGCGTACCTGGTCAAGGAGATCCAGGACGTCTACCGCCTGCAGGGCGTGAAGATCAACGACAAGCACATCGAGGTGATCACCCGCCAGATGCTGCGCAAGGTCGAGATCACCGACCAGGGCGATTCCAAGTTCCTCAACGGCGAGCAGGTGGAGAAGCAGCGCGTGATCGAGGAGAACGCGCGCCTGGTGGCCCGCGGCGAGATCCCGGCCAAGTACGAGCCGGTGCTGCTGGGCATCACCAAGGCCTCGCTGGCGACCGAGTCGTTCATCTCGGCGGCCTCCTTCCAGGAGACCACCCGCGTGCTGACCGAGGCGGCCGTCCGCGGCACCCGCGACAACCTGCGCGGCCTGAAGGAGAACGTCATCGTCGGCCGCCTGATCCCGGCGGGTACCGGCCTGGCCTACCACAGCAAGCGCCGCCGCAACGCCACCGGCCTGACCGAGTCGGAGCTGGAGGCGCTGTCCGGCGGCTCCGAGCCGGCGGCGGTGGCCGAGGCCGAGGCGCCGGAGGCGGCCGCCCCGTCCCAGGAGGACGCGGCGGAGTGATGCACCCGGCCGC
>NZ_ALIP01000159.1:0-21679 GCF_000283075.1 Pseudoxanthomonas sp. GW2 | reverse complement strand
CTCTCCGTTTTACGTTGCATCGCGCCGCTTGCGCGGCGCCGCCGTGCGGACCAGGACCACGCACCGCAGTGCCCGGTCCGCGCGCAAGCCAATGCACTGGCGCTGCTACGGACATGGCCGGGCGCGACATGCGTGCCGCCTCGCCCCACCGCACCCCACCGACGTCCATGCCGGGTCCGGCGGCAGCCATGCTGCCGCCGAAGCGCCAGGCAAGGCTGCACACCGTGCAGCGCGGACGGCAATGCGGCGGCAGGCCGCTGGCCGGCCGCCGATTGTCGCATGCCGGCGGGCGCCGAATCAGCCGGCCAGGGCGATTTCGCTGCCGGCCGCGGCCACCGCGCCGCCATCCTTGCGCCCGCAGTTGCCGCAGTCCAGGCGCGAGGCCTCGATCTGCTTCGGCAGGTGCTCGGCCAGGAAGTCGATGAACACCCGCACCGCCGGCAGCAGGCCGCGGCGCGAGGCGAACACCGCGTGGCAGATGCCCTGCGGCAGCGACCACTCGGGCAGCACCACCTCCAGCTCGCCGTTGCGCACGGCCTCGGCGCACACGGTCTCCGGCAGCATGGTGATGCCGAAACCGTCCTTGACCATCGCCAGCAGCAGCGGGAAGTCGAACCCGGCCACCCGCGGCTGCAGGTCGTCCACGCGTCGCACCTCGCCGTTGGGACCGTGCAGTTCCCAGCGCTGGTGCGCTTCATCCTCGTGCATGCTCAGGGTCAGGTGCGAAGCCAGCTCGGACGGATCCTTGGGCCGACCGGCCCGGTCCAGGTACTTGGGGCTGGCCACCATCAGTTCCTGGATTTGGCCGAAGCTGCGCATCACCAGGCTGCCGTCGTCGTCCAGCCGGGTGCGCACGCGCAGGGCCACGTCGAAGCCTTCGTTGATCAGGTCGACGCGGCGGTTGTTGACGTGCAGTTGCAGGCGCACCTTCGGGTACTGCTGCAGGAACTTCGGCAGCAGCTTCGGCAGCTGCTGCTGGGCGATAGCCACCGGCACGCTCACCCGTACCAGCCCGCGCGGCTCGGCGCTCAGGCGGTCCACCACCTCGCGCGCGGCCTGGGCCTCGGCAAGCATGGTCTGGGCGTGGCGGTACACGCTCATGCCCACGTCAGTGACCGCGAAGCGGCGGGTGGAACGTTGCAACAGGCGCACGCCGAGGTCGGTTTCCAGCTGGCTGATACGGCGACTCAGGCGCGACTTGGGAATTCCAAGGGCCCGCTCCGCCGCAGCAAAGCCGCCGTGCTCGACGACCATGGCGAAATAGTAGAGGTCGTTCAGGTCCTGCATGGCGCTGTCTCCACAGACGCAACAGACGGTGTTATCTAACCACCTTTATCCCATCGTTGCAACGATGGACCCTGTGCCCTGCCGGCGGCCCTACCGCCCTTACCACCCTAGAGCAGCGAGAGCACAGCCATGAAACTACTGCATATCGATTCCAGCGCCCTGGGCGCCAATTCCGTGAGCCGCGGACTGAGCGCCGCCATTGTCGCCGAGTGGAAGGCGCACCATCCCGGCCTGCAGGTCGAGTACCGCGACCTGGACGCCGAGCCCCTGCCCCACCTGACCGGCGCCGCGCTGGCCAAGAGCGATCCGGCGCAGGCGGCCGAGGCCGAGCGCGTGCTGGAGCAGTTCCTGTCGGCGGACGTCGTGGTGATCGGCGTGCCGATGTACAACCTGTCGATTCCCTCGACCCTGAAGGCCTGGATCGACCGCATCGTGGTCGCCGGGCGCACCTTCCGCTACACCGCCGAGGGCCCGCAGGGCCTGGCTGGCGGGCGCAAGGTGATCATCGCCAGCGCCCGCGGCGGCCTGCACGCCGGTGCGCCGACCGACTTCCAGGAGCCGTACCTGCGCCAGCTGTTCGCCTTCATCGGCATCCACGATGTGGAACTGGTCCGCGCCGAAGGCGTGGCGATCTCGCCCGAACACCGCGAGCAGGCCCTGGCGGGCGCGCGGGCGCGGATCGACGAACTGGTGCAGCCGCCGGCCGAGGCGGCCTGAGGCAGGAGGGCGGCCGGCGCTGCCGGCCGCCGGGAGGGATCAGGCGATGCGGGCCGCGCCGCCCATGTACGGCCGCAGCACCTCGGGCACGTCGATCGAGCCGTCGGCGTTCTGGTAGTTCTCCATCACCGCGATGAGTGCGCGGCCCACGGCCACGCCCGAGCCATTGAGCGTGTGCACCAGTTCCGGCTTGCCGGTGGCCGGGTTGCGCCAGCGCGCCTGCATGCGGCGCGCCTGGAAGTCGCCGCAGTTGGAGCAGGAGGAGATCTCGCGGTAGGTCTGCTGCGAGGGCAGCCAGACCTCCAGGTCGTAGGTCTTGCGCGCGGAGAAGCCCATGTCACCGGTGCACAGCAGCACGCGGCGGTACGGCAGGCCCAGCTTCTCCAGCACGGTCTCGGCGCAGCGGGTCATGCGCTCGTGCTCGGCGTCGCTGTCCTCCGGGCGGGTGATCGAGACCAGCTCCACCTTCTCGAACTGGTGCTGGCGGATCATGCCGCGCACGTCGCGGCCGCCGCTGCCGGCCTCGGAACGGAAGCACATCGAGTGCGCGGTCATGCGCAGCGGCAGCTGCTCCGGCGCCAGGATCTCGCCGCGGGCGATGTTGGTCAGCGGCACCTCGGAGGTCGGGATCAGGTAGCGCCGGTTCTCGCCCAGCTGGGTGGAGAACAGGTCCTCCTCGAACTTGGGCAGCTGGCCGGTGCCGTACAGCGCGTCGGCGTTGACGACCACCGGCACGTTGGTTTCCTCGTAGCCGTGCTCGCTGGTATGCAGGTCCAGCATGAACTGGGCCAGGGCGCGATGCAGGCGCGCCAGCTGGCCGCGCAGCACGGTGAAGCGCGCGCCGCTCAGCTTGGCCGCGGTCTCCGCGTCCAGCCAGCCGTTGCGCGCGCCCAGGTCGACATGGTCCTTGGGCTCGAAGTCGAAGCTGCGCGGCGTGCCCCAGCGGTGCTGCTCGGCGTTGGCCGACTCGTCCGGACCCACCGGCACGTCCTCGGCCGGCAGGTTGGGGATGCCCTGGGTAAGCGCTTCGAGCTTGCCACGGATCTCCTCCAGGCGCGCCTCGGAAGCCTTCAGCTCGTCGCCGAAGCCGGCGACCTCGGCCAGCAGCGCGGACACGTCCTCGCCCCTGGCCTTGGCCTGGCCGATCGCCTTGGAGCGGGTGTTGCGCAGGTTCTGCAGCTCCTGGGTGCGCACCTGGATGGCCTTGCGCTCGGCCTCCAGCGATTCCAGCGCCTGGGTGTCGAGGGCGTAGCCGCGCGTGGCGAGGCGCTCGGCGATGGCGGCGGTCTGGGAACGGAGCAGCGAGGGGTCGAGCATTGCAGGGACCGGGAGGACGCGGAAGAGACGTGCATTATCCCCCAACCGGCGCCCCCCCGCGCCCGCGGGCCCGGCCGGGCTGTGCCAGAATCGGCCGCTCCGCCCCCGACACGCCGCATGAGCCGAACCGAAGAACACCCCGCGGACCTCCTGCGCCGCCTGGCCCGCAGCCGCTGGGCCGTGGTCGCCGGTGCCTTCGTGCTGGGCTGGGTGCTGTTCCTGCTGGTGGTGACCCGGCAGTCCGGCGAGCCAGCCCCGGGCGAGGCCGCCCCGGCGGCGGCGCTGGCCGCGCTGCCCAGCGAGCCGCTGCCCGCGCCCATGCCGGCTGGAACCAGCGCGCCGCTGCCGCGCACCGCCGACGGCGAGGAACCGCGCCTGGTGGAGGAAGCGCCCGCGCCGGAGCCGGTGCAGCCGGAGCCGGAAACCGTCGAGCCCGCGCCGGTGGAACCGGCGCCGGTCGCGCCGGTGGCGTCCAGCATCGCCCAGGCACCCGAACTGCTGCCGGGCCAGCCCGCGCCACGCTATCCCGCTTCCGCCCTGCGCCGCGGCGAGAGTGGCACCGTGGTGCTGCGGGTCCAGGTGGATGCCGAAGGCCGCGCTGGCGACGTGGAGATCGTCGAGCGCAGCGGTTCGCGCGAGCTGGACCGCGCCGCGGCCGAGGCGGCACTGCGCTGGCGCTTCCAGCCCGCACGCGACGGCGAAGGCCGGCCGCTCCCGGGCGAAGCCATCGTGCCGGTGGAGTTCCAGACCGAGTGAAGCGGCGCTCACGGCGCTGAACCGTGGCGCGCCGTTGGCACGGGCTTCATCGCCCGATCATCCGGCCGACACACCGGCGTGGCCAGACTCCCCGTGCACCTGCAACGAGGAACCGCCATGGCCACCTACTTCGACACCGGCCGCGCCGGGCTCCGGGCCGCGCTGTCCAGGCACGCCCTGGCGCTGCGCGCGGTGATGCTGGGCCTGGCATTGCTCGCCGCGGCCCTGGCGTGGCTGGCCCTGCGCGAGGCAAACCCGGTGGCTGCCGGCGACCAGCCGCAGTATTACGACGGCCTGCCCGCCAGCCCTTCCGCAGCGCTGGAAACGGACCGTCCGCCACGCCCGCTGGCCGGCAACCCGGTGCCCAGCTATCCGCGCAGCGCGCTGCGCAACGGCAGCGAGGGCGACGTGGTCGTTGCGATCATCGTCGGCAGCGACGGGCGTCCGGTGGACGTGCAGGTGGTCGCGCGCGGTGGCAGCGAGGACCCGGCATTCGACCGCGCCGCCATGGCGGCGGCGCGGCAGTGGCGCTTCGAGCCGGCCATGCGCGACGGCCAGGCCGTGCCTTCCACCGTGCACCTGCCGGTCGAGTTCCGCCGCGAGTGAGGGCGCGCGTCCTCAGCCGGCCGCCAGGCCGAAACCGCAGCCACGCGCCAGCAGGTCGAACCCCGGGAACGACGTCGCCACGGTGGCGGTATCGTTGATCCGTACGTGCGCATCCGAGCGCTGCCCGGCGACCGCGAAGGACATGGCGATGCGGTGGTCGTGCTGGCTCTCGATCGTGCCGCCGTGCAGCTGCCCGGGATGGATGGTGGCGCCGTCCGGGGTCTCGTCGACCTGCAGGCCCAGCGTGCGCAGGCCGCTGGCCATCGCCGCCAGGCGGTCGGATTCCTTCACCCGCAGCTCGGCCGCGCCGCGGACCACGGTCGGGCCTTCGGCGCAGGCCGCGGCCACGAACAGCGCCGGGAATTCGTCGATCATGTCCGGCACCAGTGCCTCCGGCACCTCGATGCCGCGCAGCGGCGCATGCCGCACCACCAGGTCGGCCACCGGCTCGCCGCCATGGGTGGAGGGATTCTCCTCGGTGATGTCCGCGCCCATCAGGCGCAGCGCATGCAGCAGTCCGGTGCGGCGCGGATTGAGGCCGACCTGGCGCAGGCGCAGTTCCGAGCCGGGCACGATGCTGGCCGCGACCAGGAAGAACGCGGCAGAGGAGAAGTCCGCCGGCACCGCGATGTCGGTGGCGCGCAGGCGCTGGCCGCCGCGCAGGCGGGCGTAGCCCGGCGAGAACTCGATGTCCACGCCGAACGCGGCCAGCATGCGCTCGGTGTAGTCGCGGGTCGGGTGCGGCTCGGCCACCGAGGTCCCGCCCTCGGCGTACAGCCCGGCCAGCAGCAGCGCCGACTTCACCTGGGCGCTGGCCACCGGCAGCGTGTAGTCGATGCCACGCAGCTTCTGCCCGCCGTGGATGCGCAGCGGCGGGGTACCGTCGGCCCCGGTGTCGATCCGGGCGCCCATCTGTGCCAGCGGCACCGTGACCCGGCGCATGGGCCGCTTCGACAGCGAGGCGTCGCCGACCAGCACGCTGTCGAACGCCTGCCCGGCCAGCAGCCCGGCCAGCAGGCGCATGCCGGTGCCGGCGTTGCCGCAGTCCAGCGGGCCGTCGGCGGGCCTGAGCCCGTCCACGCCCACGCCGTGGACGATGCGCCGCGACGCCGTCGGCGTCTCGATGCGCACGCCCAGCCGCTCGAAGATCGCCGCGGTGGCACGGGTGTCCTCGCCTTCGAGGAAGCCATCGATGGTGGAAACGCCATCGGCCAGCGCGGCGAACATCACCGCACGGTGTGAAACGGACTTGTCGCCGGGGATCTCCAGCGTCCCGCGCAGCGGCTGCCCCGCGCTTGCGATCCAGTGTTGCGAAGACTGCGACATCAGCTCTCCATCGTCTGCACGCCCGGCGCCTTCCAGCGCCGCGAACGAATCACCAATCACCAATCACCGCCCTCAAGGCACCGCCACCGGATACGACCCCAGCACCTTCACCTTGGCCACGTGCTTCTCCAGCTCGGCCAGCGCCTTCTTCATCGCCTCGTCCTCGACGTGGCCGGCCAGGTCGATGAAGAACGCGTACTCCCACTTGGCCTGGTGCGAGGGCCGCGACTCGATCCGGTTCATGCTGATGCCGTGGCGCGCGAACGGGCTGAGCACGTCGAACAGCGCGCCGGGCTTGTCGTGGATGAACACCAGGATCGAGGTGCGGTCGTGGCCGGACGGCGGGAACAGGCGCCGGCCGATGACCAGGAAGCGCGTGGTGTTGTCGCGGTCGTCCTGGATCGGCTGCATGATGACCTTCTTCAGGCCGTAGACGTGCGCCGCACTCTCGCCGGCGATGGCGGCCGCGTCGTCGGCGCCGCGCGCGCGGCGCGCGCCCTCGGCGTTGCTGGACACCGGCACCTTCTCCACCTTCGGCAGGTTGGCGCGCAGCCAGCCGGCGGTCTGGGCGAAGGCCTGCGGATGGGCGTAGATGCGCTCGATGTCCTCGATCCGGCCGGTGCGCGAGAGCAGGTACTGGTGCACCTTCAGCTCCACCTCGCCGCAGATCTTCAGTGGCGAGGTCAGGAACATGTCGAGGGTGACCTGGATCGTGCCCTGGCCGGAGTTCTCCACCGGCACCACGCCGAAGTCGGCGTTGCCGGCGTCGACCTCCTGGAACACCTCCTCGATGCTCGCCAGCGGCAGGCCGTGCGCCGAGCGGCCGAAGTGCTTGAGCACGGCCTGCTGGCTGAAGGTTCCTTCCGGCCCCAGGTAGCCGATCTTCAGCGGCTCCTGCTGCGCCAGGCAGGCGGACATGATCTCGCGGAACACGTGCACCAGGACCTCGTCCGGCAGCGGCCCCTGGTTGCGGTCCACCACCATGCGCAGCACCTGGGCCTCGCGCTCGGGGCGGTAGTAGTCCACCGCCGCGGCGAGCTTGCCCTTGGCCTTGCCGACCTGCAGGGCGAAGCGCGCGCGCTGCGCGATCAGCTCCTGGATCTGCCGGTCGATGCTGTCGATCTGCGCGCGCACGTCCTCCAGCACCGGCGGCGCGGTCTTCGCCGCCGCGCGGCGCGCCGGGGTCTTGCGGGTCGCGGCCTTGCGGGCGGCGGGCACGGCCTTGCTTGCGCTGGTTTTCTTGCTCGATGCCATCGAAGGGTTCCGTCGTCACTGGCGGCGGCCGCGGCCGCCGCGCAACCGGTGGGTCAGCCGTGGCGGCGCTGGAAGTCGGCCATGAAGTCGACCAGGGCCTGCGCCCCTTCCAGCGGCATGGCGTTGTACAGCGAGGCGCGCAGGCCGCCGACGGCCTTGTGGCCCTTCAGCGCCAGCAGGCCGGCCTCGCGCGATTCGGCCACGAAGCGCGCGGTCAGCGCCTCGTCGGGCAGGAAGAACGGGATGTTCATGCGCGAGCGCACCGCCGGCGCGACTTCGTTGCGGTAGAAGCCGCCGGAGGCGTCGATCGCCTGGTACACCAGCGCGGCCTTGGCCGCGTTGCGCCGCGCGAACTCCTCCACGCCGCCCTGTTCCAGCATCCAGCGCACGGTCAGGCCCAGCAGGTACCAGTTCCAGGTCGGCGGCGTGTTGAGCATCGAATCGCGCGCCGCGTGCGAGGCGTAGGTGAAGATGTCCGCGCGCGGCTGGCCGGCGCGCTCCAGCAGTTCGCGGCGCACGATCACCACCGAGATGCCGACCGGGCCCAGGTTCTTCTGCGCGCCGGCGTAGATCAGGCCGTACTTCGATACGTCGATCGGCTCGGAGGCGATCGAGGAACTGAAGTCGGCGAACAGCGGCGCCCCGCCCACGTCCGGCGCCCCGCGGTACTCCACGCCGTGGATGGTCTCGTTGGCGGTGATGTGCACGTAGGCCGCGCCGGGGCTCAGCGCCCACTGCGCGCGCGGCGGGATGTCGCGGAAGCCGCCAGCCTCGCCGTCGGCGACCACGTGCACGTCCACGTACGGCCGCGCCTGCTTGATCGCGGTCTTGCTCCAGTGGCCGGTGACCACGTAGTCGGCGCGCTGGCCCGGGGCGGCGAAGTTCAGCGCCAGCAGCGCCTGCTGGGTGGTGGCACCACCCTGCATGAACAGCACGGCGTAGTCGTCCGGGATCGACATCAGGGCGCGTAGGTCGGCCTCGGCCTGCGCGGCCACGGCCATGAACTCGGCGCCACGGTGGCTCAGCTCGACGATCGACGCGCCCACCCCGTTCCAGTCCAGCATTTCCGCCTGCGCCTGGCGCAGGACCGCTTCCGGCAACGTCGCAGGGCCGGCACTGAAGTTGTACGCGCGCGTCATGAAGCACCCATAACGAAAGGGCTCGTAGTATGCCGCAGCGCACCAGTTGCGGGCGCAACCAAGACCGGCCCCGCGCCGCCGCGGGGAACCGCGCCGGCATGGACGCTGTCCCACTTCCGTCCGACCTCCGGAACCTGCCATGCGCCCGCCTTCCCTGCCCCGGATCCCCGCCAGCGAAATCACCGACGAGGCGGTCTACCGCGAGCGCCGCCGACTGCTGGGCATGCTTGCCGCCAGCCCGGTGCTGGGCCTGGCCGGCTGCGCCGAAGCCGAGCCGCCGCCCCCGCCGCGCGCCCGGACCAGCACCGCCCAGGCGCGCGCCGGTTTCAGCACCGACGAGGACCCGACCCGCTACGAGGACGCCACCACCTACAACAACTTCTACGAGTTCGGCACCAACAAGGACGATCCCTCGCGCGCGCCCCGCACCCTGCGCACCTCGCCCTGGTCGGTGTTGGTCGACGGCGAGTGCGCCAGGCCCGGCACCATCGGCCTGGAGGACCTGCTGCGCGGGATCGCGGTGGAGGAACGCATCTACCGCCTGCGCTGCGTGGAAGGCTGGTCGATGGTGATCCCGTGGAACGGCGTGCCGCTGGCGGACGTGCTGCGCCGCTTCGAGCCGACCTCGAAGGCCAAGTACGTGGCCTTCACCACCCTGGCCGACCCGCGGCAGATGCCCGGGATCCGCTACCGCTCGATCGACTGGCCGTACCGCGAGGGCCTGCGCATCGACGAGGCCATGCACCCGCTGGCCCTGCTGGCCACCGGCCTGTACGGCAAGCCGCTGCCGCAGCAGAACGGCGCGCCGCTGCGCCTGGTGGTGCCGTGGAAGTACGGCTTCAAGTCGATCAAGTCGATCGTGGCCATCCGCTTCACCGAGCGCATGCCGAAGACCGCCTGGAACGAACTGCAGCCGTCCGAGTACGGCTTCTTCGCCAACGTCAATCCGGCGGTGGACCATCCGCGCTGGAGCCAGAAGACCGAGCGCCGCATCGCCGGGACCAAGAGCAGGCTGTTCGCCGCCCGCATCCCGACGCAGCCGTTCAACGGCTACGCCGAACAGGTCGCCGCGCTGTACGCCGGCATGGACCTGCGCAAGTGGTACTGAGCGGCGCGCCTGCCGCTCCTGCCCGGCCGCGCCGGAGCAGCGGAGCGGGCCTGGTCGCGGCCAAGGCCGCGGCGCATGCGCTGGCCCTGGCGCCGGCCGCGTGGCTGGGCTGGCAAATGGCGCAGGTCTGGCGCACCGGTGGCGACATGCTGGGGGCAGACCCGGTGGCCGAGATCGAGCACCGCACCGGCCTGTGGGCGCTGCGCCTGCTGCTGCTGGCCCTGGCCATCACCCCGTTGCGCCGGCTCAGCGGCCAGCCGGTGCTGCTGCAGTTCCGGCGCATGCTGGGGCTTTACGCGTTCTTCTACGCCTGCCTGCACCTGTGCGCGTACCTGGTGCTGGACCTGGGCGGCTACTGGACGCAACTGTTCGGGGAAATCGCCAAGCGCCCGTACATCACCGTGGGCTTCCTCGCCTGGCTGCTGCTGGTGCCGCTGGCGGTCACCTCCACCCGCGGCTGGATGCGCCGCCTGGGCCGGCGCTGGGGCCAGCTGCACCGCGCCGTCTACGCCATCGGCGTGCTGGCGGTGCTGCACTTCTGGTGGCTGGTGAAGTCCGACATCCGCGAGCCGGCGCTGTACGCCGGCATCCTCGCACTGCTGCTCGGCTGGCGCCTGGTGCTGCGGCTCAGGGCGAACCGAACCACAGCAGCGCACTGAGCGCTCCGGCCAGCAGGATCGCCGCCAGCAGCAGCCAGGGCACGCGCACGCCGCTGCGCGGCGGCGCTGCCGGCGCCGCCGCCGGCTCGGCCGTGTCGCCCGCGCCGCGGGGGGCCAGGTCGGGCAGCGCCGGGGCTTCGACCACGAAACGATGCTGGCCCTCGAACACGACCTGGTCCCCGGCCGCCAGCACCGCGTCGCGCACCGGCATGCCGTTGACCACGCTGCCCTCGGCCGAGCCCAGGTCGCGCAGCAGGACCTGCCCACCCTGGCGCTCGAGCATGGCGTGGCGCGGCGCGAATGCCGGGTCGTCGATGCGGATGTCGGCCTCGTGCACCGAACCCACCAGGCGCGGCTGGGCCAGGGTGAAGCAGCGCCCGTGGTGGGCGCCGCCAACCCCGCGCAACACCACGCAGGCCTCGTGCGCCGCCGCCTCCGCGGGTTCCTGCGCGGCCTCCGGCGCACGCGGCCCGGCCCGTACCAGCAGTTCGACGCCGTCGGCATAGACCGCGTCGCCGGCGCGCAGCAGGGCCATGCGCCGCACCGGGCGGCCGTTGACGTGGATGCCGCGCGCGCCGTTGGCCACCTGCAGCCACAGCCCGCGCCGGTCCAGGCAGAACTGCGCCAGCAGCGCGCCGGCCGCCTCGCCCAGGCCAAGGGTGCCGTTGGCCTGGCGGACCAGGCGCAACACCCCCGCGGCCAGCGGATGGTCGGGTTGCTGGCGGTTGCTGAAGTGCAGGTGCAGTGCGTGTTCTTGCATGCGTGGCAGACTATCAGCGCGCTTGCACCAGCCGCCAGTTCCGCGTGCGCACGCGCGCCCTTCCCGCAGCCAACGGAGTCCGACGCTTGTCCCGCATCGATATCGAACACGCCCATTCGCGCACGCCCGAGCAGGTCCGCCAGGCGGTGGAGGGCATCGCCGCCCGGCTGCAGGAGCGGCATGGCCTGAGCAGCCGCTGGGAAGGCGACAGCCTGGCCCTGGGCGGCCCCGGCATCGACGGGCGCATCGAGCTGCTGCCCGGCAAGGTGCGGGTGCAGGCCGAACTGGGCTTCCTGTTCTCGGCCCTGCAGGGACTGGTGGAATCGGAGATCCGCCGGGTGCTGGCGGAAAAGCTCGGCTGAGGATCACGCCGCCTTTGCGGGCCGGCCGTGAAACTCGCGTGTGTTTCCCACGACGCGAGGACCCGGCCATGACCGTTGAAAACCGCTATCGCGAGACCCCCAGCGCCGCCGACATCCAGGCCCAGGCCGGGCGCTTCGCCCGCGAGCTGGGTGAATCGGCGCAGCAAGTGTGGCTGGCGGGCATCGGCGCGCTGGCGCGGGCCCAGGCCGAGGGCAGCCGTTTCTTCGAGCAGCTGGCCGAGGAAGGACGCGCGGTCGGCGAGGGCCAGGGCCCGGCCGGCGAGAACAGCGCCGCCGCGCGCCTGGAAGGGCTGCGCCAGGCCGTGGACGGCGCCCTGGGCCGGGCCACGGCCAAGGCCAACGAGGCCTGGGACAGCGTCGGCCGCGCCTTCGAGCACCGCGTCCAGCAGGCCCTGCGGCAGATGGACGTGCCCACCCGCGAAGACCTGGACGCGCTGGGAGCGAGGATCGACGCCCTGACCCGGGAACTGCAGCTGCGCACCACCGTGGCGCCGGAACCGTCCGTGCCGCCGACCCCGGGCCCGGCGCCGGCCGCCGGCGGCCCCGGTCCGCGCCCGGATGCCGGAATCAGCTAACGCAGCATTCCATCGGTGGTACCACTGCATTGTTGCAAAGCACAAATCACTTCGGCAGAATCGAACCCGGCCCGCCAGTCCCCTCGCCGTTTGCTCCCCTCCCCTCTCGGCTTCTGGACTGGCGGGCCTTTTCGTGCCCGCGACCGGTGGCGTCCCGGGCCGTGTACCATCGGTCCGATGCTGTTTGGGGAGCCACGAGGAAGTTGATGTCTGCCTGGATCCTGGGGGGGAGCCTGGCGCTGCTCACGGCTGCCGTGGGCCTGCCTTATGTCTGGTTCGTACGTCGCGGCACGCACCGCGCGACCGCCGGCCTGCGCGCGATCGCGGCCCTGCGCTGGCGCGAGCTGTCGACCCTGGTCGGCCAGGCCATGCAGCAGCGCGGCCTGCGCCACGCCGGCCGCGGCCACGGCGAAGCCGCCCCTCCCGGCGACGGCAGCCGCCTGCTGATGACCGACGGCAGCCAGCGCTGGCTGCTGGCGTGCAAGCACGGCAGCGCCTACCGCCTCGGCTCCCACCACGTGACCGAGCTGGCCGCCGAGATGGAGCTGGCCGAGGCCCGCCACGGCATCCTGCTGACCGAGGGCCGGGCGCGCGCCGGCGCGCTGGCGGCGGCCGCACGCCACGACATCGAGGTGATCGACGGCCGCCGGCTGTGGACCCTGCTGCGCCCCTACGTGGGCCCGGAAACCCGCACCCAGGTGGAAGCGGCGGCCGAGGCCCGCTCGCGGACCGAGGCCTTCTGCGTGGCCGGCCTGGCACTGGCCCTGGGCGCGCTGGGGGTGGTGTCGGGGGATGCCCTCGTGGACGGCCTGGCCACGCTGCGCGCCCCGCGCGGCAACGTCGAGCCCCAGGCGCTGGCCGCCGCGGCGGCGCCGGCCGCCAGCCCCGCCGTCGCCCCGCGCGAGCCGGAACGGCTGCCGGAGGACGCGGGCATCGAGGACTTCCCCGACGAAGCCACCCTGCAGCATTACCGCAACGAGGTGGTGCGCGGGGTGTCGCTGCAGCCAGGCATCGGCCGCGTGTTCTGGCTGACCCACAACACCCTGGTGGTGGACCGCACCGGCACCATCGAGGCGATCTGGCCGCTGGTCTGCGCCGAGCTGGAGCGCTACCCGGCGCTGCGCACCGTGCGCGTGCAGCTCAATCCGCGGCCGGGCCGCGAGGAACAGGTGCGCTGGCGCCAGTGCCGCGTGCAGTAAGGCGCCACGCCGGCAGCGGATACGACGCGGGCGGCCACTGGCCGCCCGCGTCGCTTGTGCCTGGGGTGTTGCCCGCGGCCGGGCTCAGCCGGCCGGCGGGGCCTCGGCGCCGGCCGGCTCCGCCGCGGCGGGCTGCACGCCCTCCTCGGCATCGTCCAGCGAGGCGTCCACGCGCTCGACCGCCTGCAGCGACTCGCCCTCGGCCAGGCGGATCAGGGTCACGCCCTGGGTATTGCGGCCGACCTGGGAGATCTCCGCGGCGCGGGTACGCACCAGGGTGCCGGCGTCGGAGATCAGCAGCACCTCGTGCTGTTCGGACAGCTGGATCGCGCCGACCAGCCTGCCGTTGCGCTCGCTGGTCTGGATCGCGATCACGCCCTGGGTGCCGCGCCCCTTCTTCGGGTACTCCGACAGCGGGGTGCGCTTGCCGTAGCCGCGCTCGGACGCGGTGAGGATGTCGCCCTCGCCGTCCGGCACCACCAGGCTGACCACGTGCTCGCCCTCGGCCAGGCGGATGCCGCGCACGCCGGTGGCGGTGCGGCCCATGGCGCGCACCTCCGACTCGTCGAAGCGCACGGCCTTGCCGTTGGAGGCGAACAGCATGACGTCGCGGCCGCCGTCGGTGAGCGCGACGCCGACCAGGGCATCGTCCTGGTCCAGGTTGATCGCGATCTTGCCGCGCGCCAGGCGGAAGGCGAACTCGGTCAGCGGGGTCTTCTTCACCGTGCCGTTGCGGGTGGCGAAGAACACGTACTGGCCTTCGGCGTACTCGCGCACCGGCAGCACCGCCTGCACGCGCTCGCCTTCCTCCAGCGGGATCCAGTTGATGATCGGGCGGCCGCGGGCGTTGGAGCCTGCCTCCGGCAGCTGGTGCACCGGCAGCCAGAACACCTTGCCGCTGCTGGTGAAGGTCAGCAGGGTGTCGTGGGTGTTGACCAGCCACAGCCGGTCGATGAAATCCTCGTCCTTGGTCGCGGCGGCGGCGCGGCCGCGGCCGCCGCGCTTCTGCGCGCGGTAGGCCGACACCGGCTGGCGCTTGGCGTAGCCGGCGTGCGACAGGGTCACCACCACGTCCTCCGGCGCGATCAGGTCGAGGATGTCCAGGTCCTCCTCGCTGGCGCGGATCTCGCTGCGGCGGTCGTCGCCGTACTCGGCCTTCAGCTCGTTGAGCTCGGTGCGGATCACCTGGCGCAGCACTTCCGGATCCTCGAGGATCTCGATCAGGCCGCGGATGGTCTCCAGCAGCTGGCGGTATTCCTCGGTCAGCTTCTCCTGCTCCAGGCCGGTCAGGCGGTGCAGGCGCATCTCCAGGATCTGCTGGGCCTGGACCTCGGTCAGGCGGTACATGCCCTCGACCAGGCCCACGCCGGCCGGCAGGTCGTCCGGGCGCGAGGCCTCGGCGCCGGCGGCGGCCAGCAGCGCGCCGACCAGGCCCGGCTCCCAGGTGCGGCCGAGCATGCGCTCCTTGGCCACCTGCGGGTTCTCCGAGGTCTTGATCAGCTCGATCATCTCGTCGATGTTGGCCAGCGCGACGGTCAGGCCTTCCAGCACGTGGGCGCGGGCGCGCGCCTTGCGCAGCTCGAAGATGGTGCGGCGGGTCACCACCTCGCGGCGGTGGCGCAGGAAGGCCTCGAGGATCTGCTTGAGGTTGACCAGCTGCGGGCGGCCGTCGACCAGCGCCACCATGTTGATGCCGAACACCGATTCCAGCTGGGTCTGCTGGTAGAGGTTGTTGAGCACCACCTCGGCGGACTCGCCGCGCTTGACCTCGATGTAGATGCGCATGCCGTCCTTGTCGGACTCGTCGCGCAGCTCCGAGATGCCCTCGATCTTCTTTTCCTTGACCAGCTCAGCGATCTTCTCGATCAGCCGCGCCTTGTTCACCTGGTACGGGATCTCGGTGACGATGATCGACTCGCGGCCGTTGTCGGCCACCTCGATCTCGGCGCGGGCGCGGATGCGCACGCGGCCGCGGCCGGTGCGGTAGGCCAGCTGGATGCCGCCGACGCCGTTGATGATGCCGGCGGTGGGGAAGTCCGGGCCGGGGATGTGCTGCATCAGCGCGTCGACGTCCAGCTCCGGGTCGTCGATCAGCGCCAGCAGGCCGTTCACCACCTCGGTGAGGTTGTGCGGCGGGATGTTGGTGGCCATGCCCACGGCGATGCCGGCCGAACCGTTGACCAGCAGGTTCGGGAACCGGGTCGGCATGACCGACGGCTCCAGCTCCTTCTCGTCGTAGTTGGGCTGGAAGTCGACGGTTTCCTTGTCGATGTCGGCCAGCAGCTCGTGGGTGATGCGGGCCATGCGCGCCTCGGTGTAGCGCATGGCCGCGGCGGAGTCGCCGTCGACCGAACCGAAGTTGCCCTGGCCGTCCACCAGCAGGTAGCGCAGCGAGAACGGCTGGGCCATGCGCACCAGGGTGTCGTACACCGACTGGTCGCCGTGCGGGTGGTACTTACCGATGACGTCGCCGACGATGCGCGCGGACTTGTAGTACGGCTTGTTGCTGTGCGCGCCCAGTTCGTTCATCGCGTACAGCACGCGGCGATGCACCGGCTTCAGGCCATCGCGCACATCCGGCAGCGCGCGGCCGACGATCACGCTCATGGCGTAATCGAGGTAGCTGCGGCGCATTTCGTCTTCTAGGTTGACCGGAATGATTTCTTTGGCGAGATCGGTCATCGGGTGCTTTGCGTCCTGTGGTGCCGGGCTTCCCCGTGGCTGCGAGCAGCGGCCCGTAAACATGGCGGCGGAGCCAGTTGGCTCCGCCGGAATCAACCTGCGGATGGTATCACGGAAAGGCCTTGCCCGGCCAGCTTATCCAACGGAAAAACAAGGACTTGCACCATGCAGGCGGCGTTCTTCCCGCGCTTCGGGCCGGTCCGGACGCAAGCGGCCGGGTGATTGGCCGGCGTTGGGTGCGGCAGGTTGCTGCAGCGTGGCCCGGAGGGACGCGGCGGATGCGGGTGCGGTCGCCGCGGCAGGCCTGGCGGCGAGGGTCGACGCAATGGCGCCCTGCCCTTCTGCCTGCCCCGTGTCATTCCGCCGGCGCTGCGGCCCGCCCGCTTGCCGGGGATGGGCGCGCCTCGCCAGCGACGGGGACGCCCCACCCGCAAAAGGTCAGCCCGCGAACAGCGCGCGCATCCCCGCCTCGGCCGGGCGCTCGACCACGCCGCGCTCGGTCACGATGGCATCGATCAGTTCCGCCGGGGTCACGTCGAACACCGGGTTCCAGGCGGCGATCCCCTCGGCCACGGTGCGCACGCCGCCGACGCCGTGCAGTTCGCCCGGGTCGCGCTGCTCGATCTCGATCGCCTCGCCGCTGGCGGTGTCCAGGTCCACGGTCGAGGACGGCGCCACGACCATGAACTTCACCCCGTGGTGGCGGGCGGCGATGGCCAGCTGGTAGGTACCGATCTTGTTGGCGGTGTCGCCGTTGGCGCAGATGCGGTCGGCGCCGACGACCACCCACTGCACCGCGCCGGTCTTCATCAGGTGGGCGGCGGCCGAGTCGGCGATCAGGGTGGCGTCGATGCCGTCCTGCTGCAGTTCCCACACGGTCAGGCGCGCGCCCTGCAGCCACGGCCGGGTCTCGCCGGCGAACACCTTGGCGATGCGGCCTTCGGCCATGCCGGCGCGGATCACGCCCAGCGCGGTGCCGAACCCGGCGGTGGCCAGCGAGCCGGTGTTGCAATGGGTCAGCACGCCGCTGCCCGGCGCGATCATGGCCGCACCCAGCGCACCCATGCGGCGGTTGGCGGCCAGGTCCTCGTCGGCGATGGCCTGCGCTTCGCGCGCGGCCACCTGGCGCCAGTCCGCGCCGGCCGTGGCCAGCACGCGGCGCATGCGCGCCAGCGCCCAGGCCAGGTTGACCGCGGTCGGGCGCGCCGCGTTGAGCCGCTGCAGCGCGGGCTCGAGCTTCTGCAGCGCCTGCGCGCCGTCGCCGGCCTCGACCATGCGCGCCGCCAGCACCACGCCCCAGGCCGCGGCGATGCCGATCGCCGGCGCGCCGCGCACCGCCAGGTCGCGGATCGCCTGGGCGACCTCGTCGCTGTCGCGGCAGGTGACGTGTTCCACCGCGAACGGCAGCTTGCGCTGGTCCAGCAGCTCCAGCGCCTCGCCGGTCCACAGGATCGGGCGGATATGGTCGTAACGGTCGAAATCGAAGGCGGTATCCATCGCGCCATTCTACCGGCGCGCGCGGCTACTCCACCGCGAACTCGGCGCGGCAACCCTCGTCCACCCAGACCCGGCCGGCGTCCCAGCCCCAGCTGACGCCCTCCACGCAGGCGGCGGAGGACAGCTGGCGCACCAGCTCGACCCCGCGCTCGACCGTGGTGCCGCAGCTGCGGCGGCGATGGTCGCGCGAGGCGCATTCCAGCAGCCGCGGCCCCGGCGGGAAGCCGGTTTCCGGGTCGCCGATCTCGAACTCGCCCTTGCAGCCGCGCGAAACCCGGATCTCGTTGCGGCCCAGCTCCCAGCTCTCGCCGTACCGGCACGGCGCCAGCGCCAGTTCGCGCAGCAGCCGCACCGGGGCGCCGCGCAGGATCACCGGGCAGCTCTCGACCCGGCCGCGGCGCGATTCGCAGCGGACCACCCGGCGGGTGGCGACATCGGCCGCCGGAGGCGCGCGGAACTCGGCGCGGCAGCCGCGCGCCACCCACACGCCGTGCGCATCCACGCCCCAGTCCGACTCGCGGATGCAGGCGTTCTGCGACAACTGGCGCACCAGCACCACGCCGCGGGAGGTGTCCATCGGGCAATGCACGCGCCGCGCGTCGTGCGACGCGCAGCGCACCTGCTCCGGCAGCGTGGACGCCGGCGCGGGCAGCGGCGCCAGCCAGGCCGCGCCCGCGAGCAGGGCGAGGATCCAGGCGGCAACGGCACGGTTCCCCTCAGCCATCGTGTTCCGATTCCCGTCCAGGCATTGCCCCGGGATTGTGGCCTTGCAGGCGAAATGCGCGGTGAACGGCATGCGCGGACGTTCAGGCTCGCGCGAAGTCGAAGGCGAGCACGTCGGCGATGCGGCCGGTGCCGGCCAATGCCATCAGCAAGCGCTCGATGCCCAGGGCCACGCCCGCGCAATCGGGCATGCCCGCCTGCAGTGCAGCCAGCAGGCGCTCGTCCAGCGGCGGCTGCGTGGCGCCGCGGCCGGCGCGCACCCGGCCGTCGCGCTGGAAACGGGCGCGTTGTTCGGCCGCGTCGGTCAACTCGTGGTAGCCGTTGGCCAGCTCCAGCGGCCCCAGGTAAAGCTCGAAGCGCTCGGCCACCGGCGGGTCACCGGGGCGGATCTTCGCCAGCGCGCACTGGCTGGCCGGCCAGTCGTGGACCACGGTGATGCGGTCGGCGGCGAACGACGGCTGGATGCGGTGGATCATCACCAGGTCCAGCCAGTCGTCGCGGCCAAGCCCATCCGGATCGATGGCGATTCCATCCAGGCAGGCACGCAGTTCGGCCTCGCTGGCCAGGAACGGGTCCACCCCGGCCAGGTCCAGGTACAGCTGGCGGTAGGTGGTGCTGCGCACTTGGGCATCGCGCCCGGCCAGGGCCAGGGCCGCGCGCACCAGCTCCACGGTCTCCTCGGCCAGGCGCAGGTGGTCCCAGCCCACCCGGTACCACTCCAGCATCGAGAACTCGGGATTGTGGCGGCCGCCGGCCTCGCCGTTGCGGAATACCCGGCCCAGCTCGTAGCAGTCGCCGATCCCGGCCGCGAGCAGGCGCTTGAGCGGGTACTCGGGCGAGGTCCGCAGCCAGCGCAGGTCGGCACCGGCCGAACGGTGGCCGCTGAAGCGGGTGGTGAAGCTCTCGATGTTCGGTTCGGTGTTGCCGGCCTCGGACAGGATCGGGGTCTCCACCTCGAGCACGCCGCGCTCGGCGAAGAACGCGCGCACCAGCGCGTACAGCCGCGCGCGCAGGCGCAGCGCCTCGATCTGCGCGCTGGGGCGCCAGTCGTCCGCGCTCATGCGTGCTCCGCCAGGAAGGCCTGCAGGCGCGCCTCGTCCCAGACCTCGATGCCCAGTTCCCCGGCCTTGGCCAGCTTGGAGCCGGCGGCCTCGCCGGCGACCACGAAGCTGGTCTTCTTCGACACGCTGCCGGCGACCTTGGCGCCCAGCGCCTCCAGCTTCTCCTTGGCCTCGTCGCGGCTCATCGCCGCCAGGGTCCCGGTCAGCACCACGGTCTTGCCCTCCAGCGGGCCCGCGCCCTGCCCGGCCTGGTGCGGCAACAGGGCCAGCAGTTCGGCCTGGGCCTGCGCGCTGCGCAGCAACAGTGCGGCATTGGCCTCCTGCTCCAGCCATGCCACCAGGGCGTTGGCGCTCTCCGCCGGCAGGCCGGCAGTGACCAGGGCGTGCACCGGGGCATCCAGCAGCGCCTGGGCGTCGGCGAAGGCGGCCGCCAGCTGCGCGGCACGCACCGCGGTGACCTTCGGGATCTCCAGGTCCACCAGCAGCGTGGCCAGGTCCAGGCCCTCGCGCAGCTTCGGCGAGGGCGGGTGCGCGTCGCCGATGCGCACGCCGCGTTCCAGCAGGCGGTCGATCACCTCCTGGTTGGCCGGCTGGTCGAGGAAGTGGCCGATCGCGCGCGCCACCTCGCCGCCGATGTCCGGCACCCGCTTGAACAGGGGCCACGGCAGGCGGCGCACCAGCTGCAGGTCGCCGAACCACTGCGCCAGCGCCTTGGCCGTGCTCTCGCCCACGTGCTGGATGCCCAGCGCATAGAGGAACCGCGCCAAAGTGGTGTCGCGGCTGTGTTCGATGGCCGCGACCAGGTTCTCGGCCCAGCGGGTGGCGATCTTCTTCGGGTTCCAGGCAAAGGCAATCGGCAGGCCCAGGGCGCGCGTGCGCCAGCCCTCGTCGCCGCCGTCCAGGGCCAGCAGCGCCGCCAGCGCGGCGCCGCTGCCCTCGCCCGGCTGCAGGTGCGGCTGCACCGCGCCGGCCAGGGCCTCGGGCGACTCTGCGTCCAGCACCAGCTTCAGGTACAGCAGCTGGTCGCGGCCCAGGCCGTAGAGGTCGGCGATGCCGCGGATGATGCCGGCATCGACCAGGGTCTCGACGTACTTGTCGCCCAGGCCGTCGATGTCCATCGCCCGGCGCGAGGCGAAGTGGCTGATGGTTTCCTTCAGCTGCGCCGGGCAGGCGGCTTCGCCGCTGCAGCGCCATACGGCCGCGCCTTCCTCGCGCACCAGTTCCGAACCGCATACCGGGCAGTGGCTTGGCATGGTCCAGGGCTGCGTGCCGTCCGGGCGGTGCTCGGGCACCACCTGCACCACCTCGGGGATCACGTCGCCGGCGCGGCGCACGATCACGGTGTCGCCCACGCGCACGTCCAGCCGCGCCACGTGGTCGGCGTTGTGCAGGGTGGCATTGGTCACCACCACGCCGGCCACGTGCACCGGCTTCAGCCGCGCCACCGGGGTGGCGGCGCCGGTGCGGCCGATCTGGATCTCGATCGCCTCGACCGTGGTGGACTGTTCCTGCGCCGGGAACTTGTGGGCGATGGCCCAGCGCGGCGCGCGCGCGACGAAGCCCATCTCGCGCTGGCCGGCGTAGTCGTCCAGCTTGTAGACCACCCCGTCGATGTCGAACGGCAGGCCGTCGCGGGCCTCGCCAATCCCGCGGTAGTAGCCCAGCAGGCCGTCGGTGCCGCGCACCACCTGCACCAGGTCGCTGACCGGGAAGCCCCACTCGCGCAGCTTCGCCAGGGTGCCCGAATGCGTGTCCGGCAGGCTGCCACCCTCGACCTGGCCCACGCCATAGGCGTAGAAGCTCAGCGGGCGGCTGGCGGTGACCTGGGGATCGAGCTGGCGCAGCGAGCCGGCGGCGCCGTTGCGCGGGTTGGCCAGCACCTTGCCGCCGTGCAGGCGCGCCTGCTCGTTCCAGCGCTCGAACGCGGCGCGGGCCATGTACACCTCGCCGCGCACCTCGAGCACCTTCGGCCAGCCGCGGCCGGCCAGGCGCTGCGGGATGTCGGCGATGGTGCGCAGGTTGGCGGTCACGTCCTCGCCGGTGGCGCCGTCGCCGCGGGTGGCGCCGCGCACGAACGCGCCATCCTCGTAGCGCAGGCTGATCGCCAGGCCGTCCAGCTTGGGCTCGGCCGAGAACACCAGCTCGGGGCGGTCCAGCTGCTCGGCGATGCGGCGCACGAAATCCGCCACCTCCTCGTCGCTGAAGGCATTGCCCAGCGACAGCATCGGCACCGCGTGCACCACCGGGGCAAAGCGCGCCGAGGGCGCGGCACCGACCCGGCGGGTCGGCGAATCGGGCGCGGCCAGTTCCGGATGCGCGGCCTCCAGCGCTTCCAGCTCGCGCACCAGGGCGTCGTATTCGGCGTCGGTGATGCTGGGCGCATCCAGCTCGTGGTAGCGGCGGTTGGCGTCTTCGATCCTGCGCCGCAGGTCGGCGGCACGTTCGGCGGGGGCCGGGCTGGAAGTCATCTGCACGCGACGTGGTTCGGGGGCACGATCTTACCCGCCGCGCGGTGAGCGCCGACAGACGCTTGCCGCCGCGCCGGCGGCGGCGCTAGCGTGCGGGGACCGCCACTGCATCTTCCGTCGATGAGCCCACTGTCCCGTCGATCCTTCCTCCGCGGCAGCAGC